>DATGGW010000113.1:0-20379 GCA_035308345.1 Ktedonobacteraceae bacterium
TATAATGTGCAAGGTGATACAAATTCAGACATGTGAGGGCTGCTAGAGTTGTCAGAAAAACGAACTCGTCTCATCCGGGAAGTGATCGAGACCATTGCTATTACACTGCTGATCTTCCTGGTCGTGCGCTTTGCGGCACAAAGCTTCCGCGTTGACGGCGAGAGTATGCAGCCGGGTTTGCAAACCGATGAATTTGTGCTGGTGGACAAATTGGCTTATCTCTTTCAAGCGCCGCAGCGCGGTGATGTGATTGTCTTTCATTATCCACTGGATACAAGCAAAGACTTTATCAAGCGTATCATCGGCGTACCGGGGGATACTATAACGACAACCAGCGACACAGTGATTGTGGACGGACAGGTGATCGATGAGCCATATATCTCGATGCCCTTTAACTTTGAAAGTAAAACGTGGAAACTTGGACCAGGTCAGTTTTTTGTAATGGGAGATAATCGCGACAACAGTCTCGATTCACGGACATGGGGGCCACTGGGGCGGAGCTATATCATCGGGAAAGCTACAGCGGTCTACTGGCCCTTAAATAACTGGGAATGGATCAATACGTTCCCATCCGTCTTCGCGGCCATCCATCCCGCTAGTTAATAGACAAAGAGGTTTGTATTGAAAAAATCATCACACCTGGCGCGAGAAATTGTTGAGACGCTTGCGCTGACGCTGATCATATTCCTGGTGATCCACTTTACCATACAAAATTACCAGGTTGACGGAACCAGTATGGAGCAGAGCCTTGTAAATAATCAGTACGTGCTGGTCAATAAACAGGCATACCTGTTCCAACCGCCGGAACGGGGGGATGTGATCGTTTTTTACTATCCGGTTGATACGACGAAAGACCTTATCAAGCGTGTAATCGGCATTCCAGGAGATACAATTCTGGTGACCAGTTCTACCGTCGAAGTGGATGGAGTAGTACTGCGAGAGCCTTATGTCAAAACGCCTTATAATCCAGAGGCGAGACAATGGATTGTTCCACCCAATGAGTACTTTGTGATGGGCGATAACCGGCAGTTCAGCGACGACTCGCGAGATTGGGGATTTGTCCCAAAAAGTTATATAATTGGCAAAGCGGTCATGGTCTACTGGCCGCTCAATAGCTGGCAGTTTATCAACACTTATTCATCGGTGTTTAGCAATATCAAGCCCAATCATTAAAGGAAAACGTGAATGCGAGATTCGAATCAGGAGTACCCGCTGCGCCAGCCACAAAGAGGCGAACACCGCCCATTTGACGATGATGCCAACGCCGATACGCTGCGCGAAGAATCGCAACTGCCCAGAGGCCCGATCCATCAACGCGACCAGCCAGTAAGCCCCCATTTCCCGCCCGGCCGCGTTCGCAAAACGTTGGCAATCAGTCTGGGTGCTGGCATTCTCGCTGCCGTTGTGAACATCATTTTCACGCTTGCAAATGCGTCTCTTTATCAACAGGCAGCGACGGTCAAAAACGCCAATGAACTGGCGCTCAGTACCGCATCCGCCATCATTGGCCTGTTCTGCCTGACATCTTTCATTAGCCTGGTAATCTACTTTATCGCTGGCTTCATCACAGGCAAAGTCGCAGTAGATCGCAAGATGGGCTTCTTCGAGGGCTTCGTGGCAGGCGCAATCACGCAGATCATCGGATTCGCAGTCGGGCAATTTCCTGGCTACCCGGGCAAGATCAATACCGGCATCAGCAGCAATCCGCTTAATATCGGCAGCGGTATCATTACCGCGCTCGTTATTCTCTTGCTGGTGGCTCTGCTGGGCGGCCTGGTGGGTCTCCTGGGCGCGCGGCTTGGCACACGCAGGCATCCCTATTATATCGGATTGGATGCGTAATAATCGATGCATTAAGGTGAGCGATGTAAAGATGAGGGCGACCGCAAGGCTCTCCTCCCCACTCTACACTACTCCCGCCCCTACAATGACTACGGCCTGGGGATACGGGCAATTCATTGTGAAAAGTGCCGGTGTGAGAGAACCCCCACAAAAAAATCAGGTCCCGCTTACAATATTCGCCATTGGCTCCGCCCAGGCCAGCAGTTGCTCGTCATGCATAAAGCGCCCGACGCACTGAAACCCCAGCGGTAAGCCGTTGATGGCTCGCCCGGCAGGCAGCGAGACAGCGGGCATACCCGCGTGTGTCCAGGGCAGATTCATGAGCGGGCTGCCGGTATTTGCCAGCCCCTCCGGCGCGGGCCCGGGCGCGGACGGGCATACCCAGAGATCGATGCCGCCTTGCGCCATCTGTTCTTCTAACTCTTGGCGCAAGGTGAGCCTGCCGGGCAGCATATCCGCCAATGCCTGCGCGCTGATCTCCTGCCCCTCGCGAACGGCAGCCAGCGTGCGCGGGCGATAGAGCGAGGCGTACTGCTCGAACCAGGGCGCATGCACCTGGGCCATTTGCGCAAAGACGATGCGGCTATGACGGCGGTTAATGGCTTCGATATCCGTTAAAGCCTGAGCGCGCCGCACCGTATAGCCCGCTTTCTCGAGCAAGACCAGCTGTTTTTCAAAGGCCTCAAGACCCTCCGGCGATGCCTGTGCCAGGAAAGGACCTTCCGGCACGCACAGCACAGGCAGAGCGCTGGATGCTGATAGCGCGGAGGGTCGCCAGCTTTCGCACAACAGCGAGGCAGCCAGCGCAGCCCCTGCCACATCCTGCGTAAAGATACCGATATGTTCCAGCGCCGAGGAACACAGAATCCAGCCGTTGATGGGGATACGCGCGTAGCTCGACTTGAAACCGACGATGCCGCAAAAGGACGCCGGGCGTAGTGTCGAGCCGATCACCTGCGTGCCAATCGCCAGTGGGCAGTAACCGGCAGCGACCGCAGCCGCCGAGCCGCTGCTCGACCCGCCGGGTGAATAAGCTAGATTATGCGGATTGCGTGTTGGCCCTGGCTCAAAATAGGCAAATTCGGTGGTGACGGTCTTGCCCAAAATCAGTACGCCAGCACGGCGCAAGGCTTTCAGGTAATCGCCCTCTGCTCCGGTGAATAATTCTGGCGGAAGCTGCGACCCGACGCGCGTAGGGAAACCATCGACGAAAAACATATCTTTGATGCCTACAGGTATGCCATACAACGGCGGGCGACCGGTGGGATCGGGATAACGCGCCTGTAACGCCTGGGCATCGGCGAGCAGGCGCTCGCGGCGCTCTGCTTCGGGCAGCAGAGCCTGAATTTGCGGCTCCTCGACATCGATGCGATCGCAGATGTCGTTGATATAGGCGAACAGATCAAGCTGGCCGGAGCGCAGCGCGGCAGCCGTTTCTACGAGTGGAGCTGGATGAAGCATTCTACTCGACCGTCACCGATTGCATGACATCGCCGGGGCGGATGCTGCGCACAACGTCCATACCGGAGATAGTGTCGCCAAAGATGGTGTAGCTGGGCGGCAGGCCAGGCTGGTCTTCCAGGCAGATGAAGAACTGGCTGCCGTTGGTATTGGGGCCAGCGTTGGCCATCGCCAGCGTACCGGCTTTGTAGGGGCGTTTGACCGGCTCGTCATTGAAGCGATAACCGGGACCGCCCCTGCCGGTGCCTTCGGGATCGCCGCCCTGGATGACGAAACGCGGCTCGACGCGGTGGAAGACCACGCCGTCATAAAAGCCATCACGCGCTAAGGCGACGAAGTTATTGACGGTGAGAGGCGCTTCCGCCGGATTTAACTGCAGGTGAATATCACCCTTGTTGGTCTTGATGACCGCGTGATAGGTTCTATTCGTCTCTATCTGCATGGGCGGAGGTGAGCTATATTGTTTCGATGGCATGAGTGTTCCTTTCTGTGTTACGTCTCTGTTATGATGCCTGAAGCACGATCACATGGTTCATGACATCCGCTTTAATGTTTGTCTTGGAGGCGTCAGGGTCTGGTCCCTGAATCTTCAGAGCCACATTCATCCCCAACACGACATGTCCAAACAGATTATACGACTTTGCCAGCTTGGAGGTGTCATTGGCCAGGCAGATAAAGAATTGGCTGCCGTTAGTATTGGCAGCTCCCGTATTGGCCATCGCCACCCAGCCTTCGGTGTAGCTGCCCAACACCGGTTCGTCCTTGAACTTATAACCAGGGCCGCCAGAGCCATTGCCGCTGGGATCGCCGCCCTGAATCACGAAGCCGGGTACCACGCGGTGGAAGGTCAATCCATCATAGAAGTGGTTCTCCGCCAGGAAGACGAAGTTGTTCACCGTAACGGGCGCGTACTGCGGATCAAGTTCGATAACGATCAGGCCGCGATTGGTATTGATGCCCGCGCAGTAGAACGACTTGAGATTGATGAACATGGACGGTGGATTGGGATAGCTATGGTCGATCTTATCTATAGTGGCTTTATCGGGCGCGGGCGAGGTATCCGTCAACTGTTTGGTCAATTTCAGGCAGGGCGAAGGATTGGGCAAGGTTAGATTGGGCTTCAGCGTTGGTACGACATGCACGACTGCCTTATGTGGTTTAGGCGGAGCGAACGGCCCGGCCTTGAAATAATAGAGGCTAAAAATGGTGGCGACGATCACGAAAAAGGTCAGGCCAATGGCCCAGGGATAGCGAGCCAGGCCGCGCGCAGGCGCTTTATAGCCCGGCATGCCGCGCTGGCTGCGCTGCGACTCCTTCACCTCTAATTTTGGCAGCGATGTGGCGTGCGCTTTCGCGACTCTTACCATTCGTTTATGTTCGGCGCGTTTCGTTTTTGGCATGGGGTTCTATTGTCACTCCTTCTTGCACATGCAAATCTACACCAGGCCATAATAACCTTCTTGCGTGTTTGGGTCAAGTACCTATTGGGCTTGTGATCTCTTCAATGATCCCTTAATTCCTTAATTCCTTGACAAACAAACCATGATGCGCATATTCTTTAAGCATATATATTCCACATCGTAGACTAAATTCCATATTTTGGAATCCCGGCACGGAGAGTAGCAAGAAGGTTGCATGGATTCGACAGTAGTTCGAGATACCAGGGTTGGTGTGCTTGATAAAGCAATGCGCATTTTGCGCGCATTTCCAGGTGGGGATGTCGCCTTGACGCCCCAACAAATCGCCAGAAGTACTGGCATGGCGCTGCCGACGGTATACCGGCTGGCTCAGGAACTGAGCGAGTATGGCTGGCTCATGAAAGAAGGGCAGCGGTTTCGCCTGGGTATGACACTATTGCGCCTGGGAGCAATGGTGGCAGAGGGTATTGATGTTCGCTCGCGAGCGCTGCCGCACCTGCGCTTGCTGAAAGAACAGACGGGCGAAAACGCGGAGCTGCACGTTCGTTCCAACGAATCTCGTGCCGCTTTAGAGGTGGTGCGCAGCCCGCATAACCTGCGCCCGTTTGTTGATATCGGCGCGCCCCTGCCGCTGCATGTAGGCGCGGGCGGGAAGATACTGCTCGCATGGTTGTCAGATAGGGAACAGAGCGCGCTGATTATAGCAAGCGCGGCGCGTTATAACGACTACCCGCTGGCTGATGTGCAAGAGTTAAAAAATAAGTTGGCGCAAATCCGCGAAATGGGTTGGGCCGTAAGTGAGGGCGAACGGGCGGCTGGCGTTTCGGCTATCGCGGCCCCCGTTTTTGACGTAAGCAACCAGGTAGTGGCGGCGATGGTGCTTGCCGCACCGACAGTGCGCCTGGGAGCCAGAGAGCGCACCAGGTATATCCCGCTGCTCTGCGATGCGGCCTGTGACACATCGCTTGATCTGGGATATGTTGCGCAGAAAAAACAGGTATAAAAACCAGCGATACCGCTAGAAGGATCGATGAAGATGGCTTCTGATGAGATACCTTTCCTCCCATCGATGTTGATGGAGAACACTGGACAGCGTCAACCTCTCGCCGGTGTGCGCGTGTTGGAACTTGGTTCTTTCGTCGCGGCTCCGCTGGCGGCGCGTATACTGGCGGATTTTGGCGCGGAAGTGATTAAAGTAGAGCCGCCAGGCCGGGGTGACGAACTGCGCGAGTGGGGCACGATGGTCTCCACGCGGACGGGGCAAATATCGGCGTGGTGGCTAACACAGTCGCGCAATAAGCGGTTGATTACGCTGGACCTGCATCATGCGGCGGGACAGGCGCTGGCGCTCAGGCTGGTTGAGCACGTTGATATCGTGATTGAGAATTTCCGTCCGGGGCGCCTGGAAGCGTGGAATCTTGGTTACGAGCGTATGAAAGCGGCCAATCCGCAAGTGGTGCTGGTGCGTATTTCTGGTTTTGGGCAGACTGGCCCGTACCGCGAGCGGGCTGGTTATGGCAATGTAGGCGAGTCAATGGGTGGTATACGTTATGTCACGGGCTTTCCTGACCGGCCGCCAGTGCGCGTCGGCGTCAGCCTGGGAGATGCCCTGGCAGCCCAGCAAGCAGCCTTTGGAGCCATGCTGGCCCTGCGCGACAGCGAGCGCGCAGGGCAGGGACAGGTGGTTGACGTGGCAATTACCGAGGCGGTTTTCGCGCTGACAGAGGCTATGCTGACCGAGTACAAGCACGCCGGCGTCGTGCGCGAACGCGTGGGCAACAGCATGCTGCGCGCCGCTCCATCGAACGTCTACCAGACAGGCGATGGACGCTGGCTGGCAATCGGCGGCAACGGCGATAACGTGTTTCGCCGCCTGGCGCAGGCGCTTGGACAACCCGCGCTGGTGGAAGATGAACGTTTCTGTGACAACCGCGCCCGCGTTGCGCACCACCACGAACTCGACGAGATTGTCGGCTCGTGGGTCGCCTCGCTCACGTTAGCCGGGGCGCAGGCGATACTGGACGAAGCAGGCGTACCGGCAGGCCCCGTGATGAGCATCGCGGATATCGCCGCCGACCAGCACTTCGAGGCGCGCGGTATGCTTGCCAGAGTACCCGATGAGCGCATGCCGGAGGATGTAGTCTATATGCCCGGCATCATCCCACGCCTGACTAAGACGCCGGGGGCAATTGCGCACAGCGGCGGCAACCTGGGCGCTGACAACAGGGCAATTTATAGTGAATTCCTTGGCCTCAGCCCGCAGGAATTGGAAGAATTGCAAGCAGAGGGAGTGATTTAATCATGGCTTCATCTCTTACATGGCCCTCACAGGTCACGGTTGTTGATGTCACGCCGCGCGACGGCCTCCAGGACGCGGATCATTTCGTGGCTACTGAGCAGAAGCTGGCCTTCATCAACGCCCTGATGGATGCTGGCGTTAAGGCGATAGAGGTAACTTCTTTCATGCATCCCAGGTGGATACCTCAGCTTGCCGATGCCGATTATGTAGCAACCCATCTTCAGGTGCGCCCAGGTGTCATTTATAGCGCGTTGATACCCAACATGCGCGGCTATGAACGGGCGCGGACGGCCAATATTGAAGAGATAACACTGGTTGTCTCTGCCAGCGAGTCACACAACCGGGCTAACCTCAACCGCTCTGTGGATGAGTCGCTGATGCAGCTTAGACAGGTAGCGGAACGAGCGCGCGGCGATGGTGTGACGGTGCGCGGCGCTGTCGCGACCTCGTTCGGCTGTCCATTCGAGGGAAAGGTTGCCCCGGAAGCGGTACTGCGCATCGTGTTGGCCTATGCTGAAATGGGAGTACAGCAGGTTTCGCTGGCGGATACCATCGGGGTGGGCAACCCGTACCAGGTATTTACATTGTTTCAACTGACTCGCTCGAAGCTGCCTGAAAACATTTCACTTTCAGCACATTTTCATGATAGGGCTGGCTATGGTCTCGCCAATGTATTCGCTGCGCTGCAGGCGGGGGTGACAACATTCGATGCAGCCATTGGAGGGCTTGGAGGCTGCCCCTATGCGCCAGGTGCGCCCGGCAACCTCTCAACAGAAACACTGGTGGAATACCTGGAGGCGATGGGATTTGCAACAGGCATATCCCTGGATAAATTGGCTGCCGCTCGCGAGCAGTTAATGGAGGATCTGGCACGCGGCGAGCCTGTAACGACAGGTCACTCGATGAGGAAATAGCGTGACAATAAACGTATATTTGCTGCGCGAAAGATGATTCGATACCGGTGTCGCCCGGTGGCCTCATCTACCGTAAGGAGGTAATGCTATGGCATTACTACACACGTTGCTTTTATCATTTGGCTTCGGACTCATCACTGCATCAATCCTGGCGATCGCAGCCGTGGGTCTCTCATTGCAATTCGGTATCACGAATTATATCAACTTTGCCTATGGCGACTTGTTGACTTTCGGCATCTACACCGCATTTGTCGTGAACCAGCACCTGGGATTGAACATCTGGATCGGACTGGTAATCGCGGTTATCGCCACGGCGATACTGGCATGGCTGATTAACCTGTTTATTCTCCGTCCTTTCACCGATCGAGGTACTTCACCGATCATTATGCTGGTGGTAACTCTGGGAGTCTCGCTGATCCTGCAAAACGTCATCCTGGCGATATTTAGCGAGCAGTTCCAGAGTTACAGCATCAATACCGGAACCCCTCTTACGCTCGGCCCGTTCCTGTTCACGCCATTACAACTGGGCATTATCGGCCTGGCGATTGTCACCATGCTGGGCATACACGCCTTACTGCACTATACACGCCTCGGTAAGGCCATGCGCGCCGTTTCCGACAGCCCCGAACTTGCGCGTATTTCAGGTATCAATACGCGCCTGGTTGTAAACGCGGCCTGGCTGCTGGCAGGTGGGTTGGCGGGCCTGAGTGGTGTTGTGCTGGCATTCAACGTGGCAAGTTTCACGCCTACGGTGGGCTTTGGTTTCCTGTTTGTAATCTTCGCGGCGGTCATTCTGGGTGGCATTGGCAGCCCATACGGGGCCATCGTGGGAGCGCTGGTGGTTGGCCTGGCCACAGAGATGAGCGCGGCCTTTATTAGCTCCGAGTATAAGGACGCTATAGCTTTAGTCATTCTGATCATTGCGTTGCTAATTCGACCGCAAGGTATCTTCGCCTCGCGCGGACGCGCGTAGAGAGGAAAATACGATGCCAACATGGATTTTCTACCTGCTTACACTGGCGGTCTTCGGGGCTATTTATGGTACGCTGGCGCTGGGCTTGAATATTCAGTGGGGATACACAGGCATCCTCGATTTCATGTACATTGCTTTCGTGGCCGTAGGCGGCTACGTGACCTCGCTTTTAATGCTGCCACCCACACAGGCTGCCTTTGGCGAAACTTATGTGCTTGGACTGAACTGGCCCTTTATTCCGGCGCTGGTAGTCGGCGGCCTGGCTTCCGCTTTGCTGGCATTTATCGTAGGATTGCTGTCATTGAACCGCCTGCGCAGCGACTACTTCGCCATCGTAACGGTGGCGGTCGGTCTTGTGCTGTATACTATTGCCGGAAACGACACGCCGCTTGTCAACGGTTGGGACGGTATATCCGGTATTCCACAGCCTTTCCAGAGCACGCTTAACCTGGACGCCAACTCCTATGGCTTCTTCTTCCTGGGCCTGTGCCTGGTCATTCTGATTATTGTTTACATCTTCTCGGAGCGACTCTACCGCTCACCATTCGGGCGAGCGCTGCGCAGCGTGCGCGAAGATGAAATGGTGGCGGAAGGGTTGGGCAAGAATGTGTTCGCACTGCGCTTAAAGGCATTTGTGATCGGCGCCTTTATTGCGGGTATCGGCGGCAGCATGCTGGTGATCTACGTGGACGCTTTCAATCCAAGCGCGTGGACTACAGGCGAGACGTTCTTTCTGTGGGCCGCCTTGCTGCTGGGTGGCAGCGCCAATAACCGGGGCGCAATGCTGGGGGCATTGATTGTGCCGGTGCTGTTCGCCGAGATCACTCGTTTCCTGCCTACCTTCGGTTCGCCGCAGGTGGTAGACGCTTTCCGCTACATCGCTATCGGCATCCTGCTCATTCTAACGGTGCGCTTCCGTCCGCAGGGCATCATTGCTGAGAAGCGCTTCCGCGTGCGCAAGAGCAAGCTGCAGAGGCTAGAATCCGCCTTAGCGAGCGCCAGCACGGGAGTACAAATAACAGACACAGACCTGGCCGACAATGCAGGTATATTGCCTGATGGTAATGCACCGCTGCAGAGCGAGGAGGGGAAGACGCTATGAGCAGTGAAACGCGCCAGAATGAGCGCGAGGATAACCAGGGCGACCGCCAGGGTCGCCCCCACCCTATTACGGGTACGGCTACAATGAAGCGGGCCGACAAAATTATACTCGATGCGCGGGACATGGTGAAAAGCTTTGGCGGGCTGAGGGCGGTGGACAACTGCTCCTTTACCGTGACTCGCGGCAGTGTGACCGGCCTGATCGGTCCCAATGGCGCTGGCAAGAGTACAGCAGCCAACCTGATTACCGGCTTTATCCGCGCGGATTCCGGCAACATTCTGTTTGAGGGTAAAGATATCGCGCGCCTGTCGATACACCATATTGCGCGGCGCGGGCTGACACGTACTTTCCAGATTACGCGGGAACTTGAGCGCATGACTGTGACTGAGAACCTGTTGGCGGCTCCCCACAATCAACTAGGCGAGAGTTTCTGGCCGGGCCTGCTGGGACTACCGGCTGTGCGCAGGCAGGAGGACGAAAACCTGAAGCGTGCTCTCGAGCTATTACGGGATTTTGACCTGTATCACCTGCGCGACGAATACGCCGGGAACCTCAGTGGCGGGCAGCGCCGTCTGCTGGAACTGGCGCGTGTAGTGATGACTCAGCCCAAACTATTGCTGCTGGATGAGCCGTTCGCAGGCATCAATCCGGTGCTGGCATCGCGTCTGAGCGACTATGTTGAGGCGCTCTGCAAGGAAAAAGGCATCACTTTCCTCATCATAGAACACAACCTGGCGATGGTCGAGCGGCTCTGCAACACGGTGATCGTTATGGCTCTGGGGCGCGCAATAGCCGAGGGCACCATGGCCGAACTGCGCCAGAACCCGGCGGTAGTTGACGCCTATCTAGGGGAGGGATAAACCAATGACCACGCACAACCCGGAAAAATCCCCGAACAGCGCCGGGGCCAATAGCCCTGGCACGCCTCCGGCGCTTGAAGTTCAGGGAGTCGAGGGTGGTTATGGGAACGCCAGGATACTGAATAGTGTTTCGCTCAAGCTGGAGTCCGGCCAGATTGTCTCGGTAGTTGGGCCAAATGGGGCAGGAAAAAGTACATTGATGAAAGCCATCTTTGGCCTGATTCGCGTGACAGGCGGGCGCATCCTCCTGGAGGGCAGAGTTATTACCAACACGCAGCCGGAGACGCTGGTAAAGCGCGGCATGGCGTATGTGCCGCAAATCGGCAACGTCTTCCCCTCGCTCACTGTGCTGGAAAACCTGGAGATGGGAGCCTACATTCGCAGGGATAACTATCGCTCGCGCATAGAAGAGATGTTTACACTCTTTCCCGACCTGCGGGATAGTCGCCAGCGCCCCGCAGGGCAACTCAGCGGCGGTCAGCGCAATATGCTGGCCATGGCGCGAGCGTTGATGCTAGATACACGCGTGCTCTTGCTGGATGAGCCGACCGCCGGATTAGCTCCTATGGTGACGCTCACCGTCTGGGAGCGCATCCAGAGCATTCGCGACTCCGGTGTAGCTGTGCTGGTAGTCGAGCAGAACACGCGTATGGCGCTGGAACGGTCCAATTACGGCTATGTCCTCGTGACCGGGCGCAATCGCTTCGAAGGACCCGGCTCCGAGTTGCTGGCGAGCAAGGAGGTGGCAAATCTCTATCTTGGGCAATGATTGCCCGCGCGTGAGACGCCGTAGGGATGAGTTACGGTATCGTTGGTTTCACAGGTCTAACAGAGGAGGAGTAAGATAATGCGTACTTTTTCCACGTCGTGGTGGACCAAAATGTCTATCGCCGCACTTATTATGCTGGCGATGCTGCTCACCGCCTGCGGCGGCAGCAATGGCGGCAGCACGAACACTTCCCCCATTAAGGTAGGTGTGATCGGCCCGTTCAGCGGCTTCGAGTCGTTCATTGGCCCTGATATCCTCAAGGGCGTGCAGGTAGCGGTCGACCAGATTAACGCAAACGGAGGTATTTTGGGTCGGCAGGTAACGGTAATAACAGCCGATACCGGAGGTGACGCGGTGGACGCGGTGCCTGCGCTGCGCAAGCTGATCAACGTAGACCAGGTCAATCTGATCGTAGGCCCGTCTTCGCTGGAGGCGCAGGCGGTCTTGCCCATTCTGCAACAGAGCAAGATTCCCGATGTCATTGTGGGTGGCACGACGCAGCTTGACAACCTGGTGAGCACGTATGTATGGCGCGCCAGCCCATCTGATAACCTGCTTGGTGTGGCTATGGCCTACTACGCGATTAGCAAGGGCTATACAAAGGCAGCGGTTGTCTTTGGCAGCAATGAGTCGGCGCAAACGCTGAAAGCGCCGGTGGAGGATGCTTTCAAGCGACACGGCGGCACGATTGTGGCCGATATCAACCTGGTGCCCGACCAGTCGTCGTATCGTTCTGAGATAGAGCAACTTTACGCGGCGAATCCACAGGTAGTCTTTACTCAAGTGGATGCGCAGACAGGCGCCACGTTGTTCAGTGAAATCAAGGAGTTGAAAGGTCTGGGCCTGCCATTCATCGGCACCGATGTGACGGCCGCATCGGACTTCATTAAGGCTATTACACCTGCTGTGGCTAAGCAAGTACTGATTTCGTTGCAAGGCACCTCCAAGGGCGGCCAGGCGACGACAGAGTTCACGCAGCTGTACCAGGCAAAGTTTAATGCCACTCCCGTCGAACTGGCAGACTACGGCTATGATGGGATGAATGTGCTGGCGCTGGCGGTTGACGCGGCTGGCTCGCTCAATGGTGATGCAGTCGGCGGGAAAATGAAGACGGTGGCGAACCCACCAGGTACAACGGTGTATGATTACAAGACAGGTTACACAGACCTGAAAGCGGGTACGAAGATTAACTATGATGGCGCAAGCGGGCCAATGGACTTCAACGCTAACAACAATGTTACCGGTGGCTTTGATGCAGTATCATCGGACGCCGCGGGCAATATTAACACAGTGCTGACTATTACAGCCCAACAGTTGAACGGGTATTAGCGTCTTAATACCGGTGATATGTCATGCGAGCAGGGCGACCTTTGCGGTCGCCCTGTAAATCCTGCCTTTACACACCTGCCAGCGCCTGCACCTCTTCAACAGTAGGGTCATCGCTCGCGCTTGTCAGCGCCTGCATCTCTTCAATAGTGGGGTCGTCGCTCGCGCTATTGCGCGGCTCTTCCACCGGACACCAGGGACAACTATGGACAGGAAGCGGCGGCTTCTGTGCAGCTTTTGCGGTCTGCACGAGATTTTTAACCCAGTTCAGCATGGACTCCTGGGGAAGGTTGGCGAATTGCACCAGGTCGCGCTTATTGCGACGAACCAGGAAGCCTCTTCCAGGGGGCATATCGGTCATGCGCACGCCCAGTACAGGTTGTTCGTTGGGATCGCCGCCCAGCACTACGCCCAGTCTACCCGCGCGCGCCTGGGTAAGCAAGGGGTCTGTGCGCCCCAGGTCTGCGGGTGCGCCTGCTACCAGGATATGCAGATTCAAGTCGCGTGACTGGAGCAAAAACTCCTTCAAATCAACGATGGGATTCTTCGTCAGCGCATTTAACTGCTCATAATCATCGATAATAAGCAGGATGGGCGTAAAATCCTGTCCCACGGGTTCGTCATCGTCCACTTGTTGCTCCAACTCCTCCTGCAAACGCGCTGCACGGGCGCGCAACCTGTCCATCAACTGGTTGATAGCGTCGACCAGTCGTTCTTCGGTGTCGGCGTACAGCCAGATATTTGGCAGGCGACGCATGGGGCGCGAAGTACGCCGGAAATCCACCAGGATAACCTTCGCATCAGCATAGGTGGGCGTGCTGGCAAGCATCATCAGGCTTGTCTGTAACACACCTGTACGCCCGCTGCCAGGACCACCAGCCACCAGCGCGTGCGGCGTATCGTTATTCAGTTCAAGCGCAATCGGCTGCAGTGAAAGGTCTTCGATGCCAATGCGCAGGCGGATGGCGTGGGTTTGCTGCGCCTGGGGGTCGCCAAAGGCCGCCTCAACCAGAAAATCATCGATAGGCACATATTCGGGCAGCAATCGAATAGGGGGAGCCGGATTGCCCTCGGTCTCTTGCGCTATCAGCGTGACCAGTTCATCCAGCAAGCGATTCTGCTCGTCATCATCTTCTCCCGCCGTTGGCAGGGCGAATTGCACTTCGTCCAGCGTTTGCCCTCTTTGATACCCTCGACCTGGAGCGGCAGGGTCCAGGCGAGCGGCTTCGCTCTTGCCCAGCAGAATCAGCGAGTCGGTTAATTCAACCAGACGCAAACCCAGGCGCAAGTCGATCAGGCTCATCAACTGCGAAGAAACCGCGATAGGCCGGTCAACGCTCAGCACCAGGGATACACCGTAGGTGCGCCCAAAGCGCGCAATAGCAATCAGCAAGTCCATATCTTTTTCAAATGCTTGCTTAAATTCGATGAACTTATCAATCACCAGCATCACAGCCGGCAAATCGGGCATTGATGGCTTTTCCTTGCGCCGCCGTTGATAGGCCAGGAAATCATCAACCTGTTGCTCACGGCAGATGTTTTTGCGCTCCTCGATGATGCCGTACAGCTTACGCAGCAGACGGCGGATATATTCATTATCCGATTCGCCGAAAACTCCGCCAACATGAGGCAACTTCTCGAAGACGCGCAAAGCCTGACCGCCAAAATCAACCAGGTACATATGCAGTTGCGCCGGTGTGTGTGTCTGCGCAAGCGAGATGATCAGGGTGCGCAAAAACACGCTTTTGCCCGCGCCTGACGCTCCAGCGATAAGTACATGCCCACCCTGCCGCGCTATATCGAGCATCAATGGCTCCTGTTTCTGCTCCACCGGCAGATCAACCAGGCCTACCGGACAGTTCAGCCAGCCATAGAGCGGTTGGGGTGCGTTGATATCCTCTGCTGATGGCTCGGCGCGCGGCGGCATATCGTGCCTTTGATTAAGTTCTTGCAAGCTGATGCGCAGTGGTAAGGGATCGGGCCATGGCCGGAAGAGTTCAGCGCCGATGGTGGCGGTATATGGCTCGATCAAATCCATCAGCACTTTCTGATCGGTGATCTCTTCCGCGCCCGTGGATGCCTGTTTTGACAGGACAACTGCTTCATTGGAAACGCGCGCGGGTAGTGAAATGCGCGCGCTCTGGAATAAGTCGAAGATTTCCGCACCCACCTGGAAATAGCCGCGACCTGGAATGCCAAAGGGCAGCAGTCCGGCCTCGGAACGTCCGAGCATGTCGCGGCTATCCTGCACAGATGCTACGCGCAGGCAGATACGGAATTTGAGGTTTGACCAGATGTTTGGATTGACCGAACCCGTGGGCTTCTGGGTTGCCAGGATCAAATGCACGCCCAGGCTGCGTCCTTTCTGCACGACGCTGACCAGCCCTTCCATAAAAGTAGGATGTTCCTTGGCCAGTTCCGCGAATTCGTCAATGATAATAAAGAGATTTGGCAAGGGCTGGTACGCAGATGGATTCTGCGCGCGTATGACCTGGTATTGCGAGATCTTTGTGACGTTAGCCTCGCCTAGCATATGTTCGCGGCGTTTCAGTTCGCTCTTGAGCGCGTGCAGGGCGCGTTCAGTCAGCCTGCCGCTGAGATCGCTGACGAAGCCGACGGTATGGGGTATGTTCTGGAAAGGCTTGAAAGCCGCGCCGCCTTTGAAGTCCACCAGCACGAAGTTTACCAGGTGTGGGTGATGCGTAAGCGCCAGGCCGACGATCAGCGAGCTGAGCAGTTCGCTTTTGCCCGCGCCGGTGGTGCCTGCGATGATGCCATGCGAGCCATGCGCGTTGTCGTTGAAATCAATCCAGATGGGACCATTCAAACCCATACCCATAGGGACACGCAGGCGTCCAAAGGGCGGCTGACTCCACCATTGCTCGATGTCGACCTGGTCGGCGTGGGCTATACCCAGCAGATCGAGCAAACGCACATTGGAGGGTAGGCCAACTGCATCTTCGCCCTCGATAGCGATTTGTAGGGGCGCAAGTTCCCGCCCAATGCTGCGCGCCATCGCAACTGCCATGATATCTGGACGCACGCCTTGCAGCGTTTCACCGGCATAACCGGCAGCCGCGTAATTCAGGTTCTCGTTATCGAGAATACGTATGATAGCGCGACATTCACTGGGTATAGCCTGTTCCTGTGCTACCAGGTAAATTACTGACACGCCCAGCTGTTCGCCAAGTTTAAAAGCGTGGCTCAAAGCAGGATGCTTGCGCGCCTCAATATAGTCATGCATCATCACTACCAGGTGCGGAAGGGGCATTTCCTGTGGGCCAACTGTCGCACTGGGAGCGGGTGTTTCACCCTCGTTGCCTTTTGTAGCTCGCAGGCTCAATTCTTCCAGCAGCACATTCAGTAGGAGTTCGGCCTCTTCCTGGCCAGAGGCAAATAAACGTTCCAGCTTGCTCTGTTTGCTTTGCTTGAGGGGTAGGGTATGCGGTAGATCTTTCAGCCATTCCCAGTCCTGCTGTTGTGACGTGGGGAAAAGACCCAGAATGCGCACATCTTCCGGAGAATGCAACGCGGCGATCTGGCATAAAAATCCGCGTGCAAAGTCAGCTACGATCTGTCGTGGTCCGGTGATACCCAGAGACTTGACATTTGTCAAAGGGACGCTGCAAGGTATCTCTTTCACAAAAGTGAACTCTTGCTGGAATTCCTGCACCTCGATCAGCATGGGGTTGGCGCTATCTACTTCGGGAGCTTGTAGCTCGATAGTGAAAGGCTGATTACCCCGCCCCACACGCACAGCGAGAAAATCGGGGTCATCGGGGCGTCGTTCCCACAGATGCGTGCGTTCGCTAATGAAAGCTTCGAGGTCGGTATTATCCGGGTCTTTGAGCAATGCCAGACGGCGCTGCTCGTCCGCCTTCACTTTAAGCTGCACCCGCAGTATTTCAAGCAACTCTTGATACTTCTTATCGCCTTGTTTCCACTGTCGCTTGACCTGTTTGGTTTTCTGACGAGTGTTTAACATGTTTGCCAGCGGTGACATCAAAGAGAATAACATCATCGGCAGCAGAAAAATTAACTGCTGTGGCGAGTTTTGACCGGCCAGGACGTAAACTCCAACCATCAAGCTCATCATAACCAGCGGCAGCACCATCGTGATGTTTGATTGCCTGGCAGGGAGTTCATCACGCTTGGGAGGAGCAGGAATGACCACTTTACCCCGTGGAAACGAAGGCCAGATACGCGGCGGCCGGTTGAAGGTTTCCCGCTTCGGGGCCTGGATTTCAGGCACTACTACTGGCATCTTTTTCCTCTCTTTACTCAACGGCGGATGACCACAAGGGATCGCCTCTACAGACCTATTCGACACATCAATGAGGCTCGGCAGTGCTGAAAGTCCCGATGCTGGAACATGCGATGCTATCCAAAAAGGCCATAAGAATTACGCGCTTCGGGGCAGATTTCATGCATTTTTTAACCAATCTTTGTGGATAAGCATGTGGATAATCCTGGGGATAAGCGGGGAAAAGTGCTTCTAAATCGTGGATAACTGGAGGATAACTGTTATTATCTAGTGCCACACGCTCGCATTATGCGCAGGTCTATGGCAGAGATATCCACATATCCACAGAGAATACACTCACTTGCCATTTGATTTAACGCCAAAGATTCGCTACACTAGTGAGACGCACTAATCTTTCCCAGTGATTTAAAAGTCCGCGTCAGGAAAGAATTGACGACATGGCGACTATACTCTGGTACCCGTCAATCCTTTCGTGTATAGTAGTGGCGATCCCTTGCGGTCGCCATGAAAAAATCGAACCTATGTGCTATAATCCGCCATAGAGGGAATATCATTCGCAACCCGAAGACATGAGGTAGAAGCAAGCGTGGAGAAACTGTTACCGCAAAACATAGAGGCCGAGTGCGGTGTACTTGGCAGCATCATCATCGATCCCGAAGCCATCGTGCAGGTGTCAGATTTTTTGCACGCTGATGACTTTTATCGCGATGCGCATCGCAGCATTTATGAAGTAATTCTGCAGCTTTTCGAAGAACGGGAACCGGCGGATTTCATCACCATCTGCGATGAGCTGGAGCGGCGCAACAAACTGGAAGAGGTAGGAGGCGCGAGCTATATCACCTCGCTCATCAACCAGGTGCCGACCAGCGGCAATGTCGAATATTATGGGCGCATCGTAGAGCGCACCTCTATCCTACGCCGCTTGATTCATGCCGCCGGGCAGATAGCAGCCGTCGCTTATGACTCCAATGACGCGGATGCCGCGCTGGAGAAAGCCGAACAGTTGATTTTTAGCATCAGCCAGCGTCATGCGCGTTCGGACTTTTCGCATATCAGCGAAATTCTGGCGGACTATATGAACAAGCTTGACCAGTTACACGAGCGGCGCGGTATGATTATCGGGGTGCCAACGGGCTTTACCGACCTGGATCGCCTGACCGGAGGACTGCAAAAATCAGATTTGATTGTGCTGGCTGCCCGGCCTGGCCTGGGAAAAACGAGCCTGGCCCTGAGCGTGGCGCACAATGCCGCCGTCAAATTCCAGCGCTCGGTAGCGATATTCAGCCTGGAAATGAGCAAAGAGCAACTGGCACAGCGCCTGCTCTCGATGGATGCCGGCATCGATCAACAGCGCCTGCGCACCGGCTGGATCGAGGATGACGAGTGGGATCGCATTGTGGTTGCGCGCGATACGCTGGAAGAGGCCAGTATCTGGATCGATGATACGGCAAGCATTCCAACCACCGAGCTGCGCAGCAAGGCGCGCCGCCTGCAGGCAGAGCAGGGTATCGACCTGATTATCGTCGATTACTTGCAGTTGATGCAGGCCACCATCGGCGGCAAACGCAATGAGAACCGCGTGATGGAAATTTCCGAGATCAGCCGGAGCCTGAAGGCGCTTGCCCGGGAGTTGAATTTGCCTGTGCTGGCGCTGGCACAGTTGTCGCGCGCGGTAGAGAGCAGGCAGTCGAGGGTGCCGCAGTTGTCTGATCTGAGAGAAAGTGGATCGATCGAGCAAGATGCAGATATTGTGATGTTTATTTATAGAGACGACGTGTATAATCAGGATACCGAAAAGAAAAATATCGCGGACATCATTGTGGCGAAACACAGGAATGGGCCGCCGGGCGACATCAGTCTTTATTTTCAAGCCAGTCAGACGCGCTTTCGCGACCTGGAGATCAACCAGGCTATTGAAGAGTAACTGGGTGTATTTGTATGACATTATTTGCCGGTTTCCCATCGGGGAAAAATCCCTATGTGCCGGTGCCGGAAGTATTTTTTACGGCGCTCTTGCCAGAGATTGAAGATATGGCGGAACTTAAAGTTACGCTGCACTTGTTCTGGCTGCTGGCACAAAAGAAAGGCGATCCGCGCTGCGTCAGTGATCGCGAGCTGCTGGCTGACGCGGTGTTGCTGCGCAGCCTTAAACGCAAAGGCGACCCACGTCCAGTGGAGGAACGGCTGCGTCATGGAATGGAGCAGGCAGTTGCGCGCGGCAGTATTTTACGCATCTACCTGAAGTTGTTGAGCGAAGACGGCAATGAGGAGGAACTTGTCGGGTGGTATTTCTTTAACACAGCGCGCAGTCGTAAAATGGTCAACGAGTTACAAGGAGGTGAACTTGTCCCGGTCAGCTTGCTCGCCACACAAGATGGATCGATGGAACAGGCGCTAATTGAACGACCCAATATATTTATATTATATGAGCAGAATATCGGATTGCTCTCTCCACTGATTGCGGATGAGCTAAGAGATGCTGCCGATCAGTACCCTGCGGAATGGATTGAAACCGCGTTCCGCGAAGCAGTTTTGCACAATAAGCGAAAATGGAGTTATATCCGCGCCATTTTACGGCGCTGGGAAACGGAAGGCAGGCAAGTATGGAACGCCTGAACGAAATCATCAATCGAGCGGCGCAGCGTCGCCAGCAAGAGGTTCATCCTCGATCAGCCTACAATACTCCACCGCAGGGTATTCGGCCCGGCGTTTCGCCAACACGCCGTCCCTTGCCTGAGCAGACCGCGCGCCTGGAACAATACACGCAGGCGCCGCGTTCGCCACTCTCACCTTCGCCAGAGCGCGGCTCTTATCGCGTGCCTGCTCGTCATGCCGAAACGCATCACTCTGCATCTCAACCTGCAGTAAAGGCCGATGTACAGGCGCAGTGGTCTGGTGAGTGGGAAGAAGACACTGCTCAGATCCGCTATGGCGACTGGGAAAACGATGTGTACGACGAATCCGCGCCCCCGCGAGATGCGAGCGATACCTATATGTTGAATCGCGCCAGCGCCAGGATAGCTCAAACCTATCCCAGAAACCAGCGTTCGATGATCACACGCGAATTACGCTCTCCAGTTGATGTAGAAAGCGAGCCATCGATGACAGCCCAGACTGATATTGGTGGACGCGATAAATCGAGTCCCTACAA
>DATGGW010000114.1:0-4082 GCA_035308345.1 Ktedonobacteraceae bacterium
TACCGATAAAGTGCGCGCTCGCATGCATATCGACGCAATTCACTACATTTCCTCGGCGATTGCCGGACCATTCGCGCTGCCCCAGGTACTCGACCGCATTCTTCAGGCGGTGCAGGAACTGGTCGGCTCGACACGCTGTGCTATCCTGCTGCTCGAGGACTCAATCTCAGGCAGGGATGCGGGCGCTTCTGGCAGCGATTCTTCAGGAACGCGGGTGATAGAGAATAAAGCAGGCGCGCCATTCAGAGTGACCATCGCGGCGCAAAAAGGCTTGCACCTCAGTTCGCAGAACTGGTGGCCGCAGGTCGGTGAGCATTTGCTGCTTGAGCAGGTAATGCAAATGCGCCGCTCGTTGGTAATCCCCAATACCAATCTTCGACCCGAAATAGATTTTCCTTTACTGGACGATAATGGCACACCGCGACGCCCGGGGTCGGTGCTCTGTGTCCCCATTTTTGAGCCTGTTCCAGGTAGAGATACAAACACAAACGTCGGAGCCATTCTGGGAGCCATCGAGGTGTATCACCGGCGCGTGCGCGGCCTGCCTGCCGAGGAAGTCGAGCTGCTGGAGCAGTTCGCGCAGCAGGTTGGGCTGGCTATACAGAATGCGCGTTTCTTCCTGCGCATTGAAGGTTTAGCCAGGGACGCGCGGCGGGAGGCGCGCCAGCGGGAAAATGTCATGCAGGCTATCCCTGATGGGGTAATCATTTACGATTCACGCTGGCGCGTTGCCGATATGAACAGCGCCATACGCCAGTTGCTCGGTTGGTCGGACGATGTGATCGGCCTGCACATCAGCGAAGCCCTGGCACGCAGCCCCGCCATCTATCTTGATAGTTCGCCATCTATCCAGGATACCGTAACCGACCTGGAACAACATCCCAACGAAAAGCGCATAGACGAATTCAAAATGATTGGCGCGGACAGAAAACTCTACACCATGCGCCGCGCGAAAGCGCCCATCCAGGATGAGCAGGGCAATATCTTCGCATATGTTGTGCTTTATCATGATGTAACCGAGCAGGCGACGGCGCGAGAACAAATAGAGGCGCAGGTAATTGCTCGCACCGCTGAACTGGCGCAGCGCAACCAGGCACTAGAAGAGGCGCAGGACGCGCTGGAACTAGAACATAGCCGCCTCGAGTTACTGCTGGCGCGCCTGCCATCGGCTGTCCTGCTGGTCTCCGCGAATGATGGCCGCGTCATCGTAAGTAATCGACAGGCAGCGCAGCTATTACTACATATGGGATGGAAACCCACTAATGGTTCATTCCAGCAGTATGACGATCTTGATGCCGCGTCAGAGCGTTTGATCGGTGTGAATGTTGAAGAACTCTTCAGGAGCATAGAAGTCTTTGGAGCATCGGGCGAGGCCCTGCCGTATGAAGAGCAGCCGCTTTATCTCGCGCTGCATCAAGGAGAAGCCAGCGAAGCTGAATTGCATTTCACACAATTTGACGATCAACCCCTGTATCTACTCGTCAATGCCGCGCCTCTCCGAGCCGGGGACAGAACCATTACCGACGCGGCGCTGGTCATACAAGACATCACCAGGATCAAGGCGCTGGAGCGCTCGCGTGAAGACTTCTTCACCACGATGGCGCACGAAATCAAAACGCCACTTGCAAATATCCGCGCCCATTTAAGCGCATTGCAAGCCAGAGATTACCAGTGGTCAACCGAAAATCAAATGGAGTTTTTACAAACTGCTGACGAGCAGGTAGAACGCCTCGTGGGCATGATTAACCACTTCCTCGACGCCTCGCGCATCGAGGCAGGAGCATTATGGCTCGATCTGGAGCCGATTTTGCTGCCCGAACTCTTCGAGGATTTGCAAGAACGCCTGGTAGCGCTGATCGCCTCTTCTAACCGGCGCCTGGAAATTTCTATCGCCCCTGACACACCTGCGGTGCTGGCCGACTATGAATTGATTATCAGCGTACTCACCAATCTGCTCAGCAATGCATTTCGCTACGCGCCCGAAGGCGACAATGTGCGCTTAGAAGCTGTGCTACTATATGATACAGGTGAGGAGAGACCTACAGGTGTTGAACTGCGCGTTATTGATCGCGGCCTGGGTATCTCTCCTGAGCGACAGTCGGAGTTATTTACTCGCTTCAGCACCTTCGCCGCGATGCGCCGCCCCGTAGTTGATCGCCCTGGACAACCGGAAGGGGTGCAGCGCGGCAGCGCGCGCTGGAGTCCGGCAACTGGATTGGGTTTGTATATCAGTCGCGGCATAATCGAGGCGCATGGCAGTAGACTCACATTGCACAGCGCACCTGGCGAAGGCACGACCTTCGCCTTTGTGCTTGGGGTTGCCAGTCCGGTAAAACACGAGGTTTAATGAGGAGCGCCATGACTACTACTGATCGCAAGATTCGCATTCTTTGCGTTGAGGATGATCCTCAGATGCGCTCCTTCCTGTTGGCCCAGCTGCGAGCCAGGGGACACCAGGTGCAGGCCGTGCGCGATGGGGCGCAGGCTATCGATCAGGCAGCGATTTTTGAGCCGGAACTGGTGCTGCTCGACCTTGCCCTGCCAACCCTGGACGGACTTGCATTCTTACGCCGCCTGCGCGAATGGAGTAAGGCCCCTGTCATCGTACTTTCGGCGCGTGACGAGGAATCGGTCAAGATAAAGGCGCTTGACTCAGGCGCGGACGATTACCTGACCAAACCGTTCAGCCTGAACGAACTGCTGGCGCGCGTGCGTGCAGCCATGCGCCGCGCCGATGAGGCGGCGCGCCTGCGCAGTGGCGCGGCTGGCGGCGAACTACCGCGCCCCGTTTATCACTGCGGCGGCCCTACCGGCCTCGTAGTCGATTTCGCGCACAGGCAGGTTCGCTCCGGCGGAAAAGAGGTTCACCTGACCCCCACCGAATATGATCTGCTCAGCGAACTTACCCGCAATGCCGGAAAGGTGTTGACCCATCGAGAACTGCTCCAGCGCGTCTGGGGCTCAGATTACAGCGGTGAAAACACCTACCTTCGCACCTTTATTCGTCACCTGCGCCGCAAGCTGGAACCGGACCCGGCCCAGCCGCGTTTCTTGCTCAACGAACTGGGAGTCGGCTATTATGTGCCACCGCCTGATGCGCACGGGGCTTAGCCCGCACAGATATGGAGAGCTAATCCTTCTGTTCCCGATGAATAACTTTTCATCTCAATTCTAATTTTTCACGTAAAATTCACGATAGCCATCACCATATTCACGTCTTCCTCACCAACCCTCATGTACACTTCTCACTAGAGAGAGGTATATTCTCTCGACATCGCACCGGCGGTGATACCGCAACACAACTCTGATCTTTGCGGAAGCAGGATGTCAGTCATGCCAGACCAGGACGCTGCAAAAAACTCGCTGCCGGGTGGCGGTAATAGTACGTTGAACAAAAGCACGTTAAGTGGCGCGCGGGTTGCTGCGCAATCACTACATGCCCACATTGAGGAGTCACAGACGCTGCGACGCATACTCCTGGTTGAGGATGACATTTCACTTGCCAGGCTGGAAGCCGACATCCTGACCACCCACGGTTATACTGTGGCGATAGCTACCAGTGGAGAGATGGCTATCACGGCGCTCCATCAGGCCATTCCTGATCTCGTACTACTCGATCTTGATCTTTCCGGTGCAATCACCGGGTGGGATGTATTCAAGGTGTTGCGCAGTTACTCCAGCGCGCCGGTGTTGCTTACCAGCGCAGAGTCGGCCATTCGAGCTTCTATTCGTAATCAAGGAGAACCAAAGACAACCCTGGACCATCTCCCGAAACCGTATCCTATGCAGGCACTTCTCAAGCGTATTGAACGGATGTTGGCGATTATACCTCAGTAGCTGTATTTCAGCCAGACAAGGAGGATGATATGGACCGCAAGGAAGACCGTGAAATTCTGCGAAGAGGAGGTTTTGCCGAGAGCGAGATGAAACGATTGAGCCAGATTCGTAAAGAGCATTACGAAAGCGAGCGGCTCAGGACACTCGCGGAACGCCGCCGCCTGGAATTTGTGCGCTGGCTGGTTCACACGGGTAAACTCACCGAGCAGATCGCTTCATAACTGGCTCGATGAGGCATCTCATTA
>DATGGW010000115.1:0-16278 GCA_035308345.1 Ktedonobacteraceae bacterium
CGCCCGCCTCGCCCCTCTTCCAACAAAAAGAAGAAGGCTCCCTCTTCCAAGTCTTCGTTTCCCCCCAAGCCCAAGGTGCAGAAATGATTTTCTTACTACCAATGCCACAAGGGTCGCCACTACTATACTACGCCTTCTGTACGTTTTACGTGTATAGTAGTGGCGACCCTTGCGGTCGCCATGCTTTGTGATCGGCATGCTCTGCCCTTGCGCACTTCATTAAAATATGCCATCTTGCCAGAATACCCATCATGCTCTATCATATGTAGCGACGCGATTATCGCGTGTCGTCCCGCTAAATCGTAGTAATCTGAGAGCAGCATGGCAACACAAACCAAACATCCTAACCGCTCCGTACAGGATACGGGCGACCCTGGTAGTCGTCCCGCTTCGTCTCGCACTCGCCCTGGTAGGCCTATACAGCGCCTCATGTATATAGCGCGTCATCCCATAGACGCCGCCTGGGGCTGGCTGAGTTCGGTGCGCACTGCCATCTTGCTCATCACCCTCATTACCACCATTTGCTTGATTGGCATCTATTTTGTGCAGGCTCCCGGCGAAGTGCTCAGCGATCCCACGGCTTATACCTCCTGGGTGCAACAGAACGCTCTGCCTCGCTATGGTTCGTTGACCCCTGTCTTCAACTGGCTGCAATTCTTCACTATCTTCTCAAGCTGGTACTTTTTGCTGCTGCTCACCGTACTCGTACTCAGCATCATCGTCTGCACCCTCAATCGCGCCCCTACCATCTGGCAAAATTTCAAACACCCCGTCATCCGCCGCAGCGAGAAATTCTACCAGAACGCCCTTGAACGCATCGAATTCGCCCATCCTGACCCCGTCGCCTGGACCACCGCCCAACTCCGCAAACGTCACTACCGCCTCCGCTCCGTACAGGATGAAGAAGTCACCTACATCTATGCCAACAAAAATTCCTGGGCCACCCTCGCGACCTTTGTCTTTCATGCTGCCCTGGTGACACTGCTCATGGCGGGCGTCCTCTCGCTGTGGCATGGCTTTCCACCAGATAGTCCCGCGCGCCGTTTCCTGCCCGCGCCCCTCGTCAGCCTCAGCGACAACCTGGCCGGTTTCACTTTTGACCAGGCGTTGCCAGCCGGTCAGAGCGCCGTCGTCTATCCGCGCGGCACGGCGCACAACATCAGTTTTCGCGTCAACTCCTTTACCGCCACCTTCGATCCAAAAACAGGTCTCGCAACCGACTATGTCACCGACCTCAGCGTCTACCGCGATGGCGAACTGGTGGCCCGCAGCAATCACCTGCGTGTCAACGACCCCTTATCATATGATGGCATCATCTTCCACCAGTCATCGTTGATCCCCTCCGTCACCATTACCGTCGGCGACGCCCAGGGCTGTTTCGTCTGCGCTCAACCCATTGTGCTCGATCAATCTGGCATTGTCCAGGGTCTCGAAGTTGATTATGCCAACGGCATCCCCATCGCCGGTACATCCATGACCATGAGTGTCATACTCTTCCCGCACCCGCCCTCGCAGCAACTGGCACAGATACCCCATCCCCTCTTTCTCATCAGCATTGGCACGCCTGGAACACCTGCCAATCAGGATAAAGCCGTTGTGCGCCTTGCCAAAGGAGAATCCGGCCAGAGCGTCGACAAGCAATGGACCATCACCGTCAACAATGCCCAGCAAGCCACCGTCCTGCTCGTCACCAAAGATAGCGGCTCGCAACTGGTGTGGCCCACCGCCATCCTGCTCATCTTAAGCCTCTGCGCCACATTCTACTTTCCCCAGCGGCGTATCTGGGTGCGTATTCAAGACACCCATGTCAACATGGCCGCTCTGCGCGAACACTTCACCAACATCCGCACCGATCTGCTCGCCCTTGCCCGTACCGCCTCCCCCCATTGAGGGCCTCCCTCACTTTTGGGGATTGCTGAGTTTATGGTTTCGACTGGATCCTTTTTCAAGCTCAAACACATATCTAATTCTATATTGTGGGAGAGCTTTCCCCAAAAGTGCGAGTCTCCAAATGTATCGTTATAATTCAAAATTAAATACGTCATTCAAAATGTGGTGTTATTTTGGATAATTTAGGAGAAATCGATATGTTTAATCCATTGATTAATCAGCTAGGGAATGTCGCACAAAAAATCAGCGTGTTGAAAAAGAGGTATAGTCCCATTCATCGGTGAAAAAATCATAACGCTTGCCGTAACGCTTCTGAAACGGTAGCGTGCTATACTAGAAGGCAGAATAGCTCAAAGAAACACTGATTTCGTGTATGCCATGATTTGGCGGATGGTCCCGGAGAGCGAGAGAAGGAGCAGCGCTATGACTATGCATCAGCGCCTATCTGACGAGGCACTTCCTGCTGCCTCGCCCACGTCGCCTAGTCGAAAGCAGTGGAACTGGCTACGAGCCGCGCGCGTCGCATGGATCGTGCTCACTCTCGTGCTGCTGACCTACTTCGTGGCCAGTATTCCCGTTGCCTACCAACTCGCGGGGACCGTCTGCGCCCCATCCAACTCGACGCAATGCGCCCTATCTCTCACCCCAGGCAATGCCCGGGCTCTTGCTCGGCTGCATGTGGCGGTTGCAGCCTATGTAGGCTTCTTGGTCGCGCTCACTGCCGCACTGTCCTTGTTGTTCGTGGGGATCGGGGTGCTGATCTTCTGGCGCAAGTCGCAGGAATGGAGAGGATTGTTCTTCTCGCTGGTACTGGTACTCTTTGGTGCAGGTGGCGTGATTGCCGATGGTCTGGGAGGTATCTCTGTGACCGCCAGGACGCCCTTGTTTCTGCAACTGCTGGTCTATGCCAGTAGAGTCATAACGGATGTGCAGTGGCCTGCCCTCTTTGCCTTTATCTTGATCTTTCCCACCGGCCGGTTCACTCCCCGCTGGTCCTGGCTTTTAGTTGTGCCCCCAGTAGTCGCGGATATGGCGCCCCTTAGCTCAGACCCTGTGGTTAGTGCGGCAGAAAATCTCGCGATTTTTCTGGTCTTTATCTGCACGGTAGGAGTGCAGGTCTACCGCTATATACGGGTCTATGACTCCGTGCAGCGGCAACAGACCAAGTGGTTCATTTTTGCCTTTGCTGTCGCTATATCTTGCTATATCATCTATAGTGGACTGGGCGCTGTAGTGCCGGGCTTGGGCGCACCTGACTCGTGGTACCAACTCCTCAATAACCTGACGACATACTTGATCCTGGCGGTTTTTCCTCTCGGTCTGGGCATCGCCATCTTGCGCTACCGATTGTGGGATATCGATGTCCTCATCAACCGCACGTTGGTCTATGGCACCTTGTCCGCCCTGCTGGTGGGACTGTATATCGGCCTCATCCTGGCCTTGCAAGCCCTGGTGCATGTCGTGACTGGCAGCCTCTCGCAGCAACCGCTGGTCATTGTGGTCTCCACGCTGGTGATTGCGGCGCTCTTCCAGCCGCTACGCCGCCGCCTTCAGACGATCATTGATCGCCGTTTTTACCGCCGCAAGTATGACGCGGTCAAGGTCATGGCTGCTTTCAGCAGCACGCTGCGTCAGGAAGTGGACCTGGATCAGTTGCGCCAGCAGTTGCTGGCAGTGGTCCAGGAAACGATGCAGCCAGTGCATATCTCGCTGTGGTTACGTCAGCCTGAACCATTCAGGGAAAGGAACACCCGAATGCTCCCAGGCAGCAAGGAGGAAGAGAGTGTACCGTCATGATGGGAAGCGAGCAGCGATCCTTTGCCCCACTCGTCTAGTTTTCCTTAGAAGAGTTAGTCGCCACAGATCACTTTTATCGGCACTTGGAGCAGACGCTTGATCTGCGGTGGAAGCCCATCTGGCCAACCTCTTCGAGGCCGAAACTCAGGAGGGGCCAGAGAGGGGAGAGCAGCCGCTGCTCCAATCAGAAGCCCCAGCGAGCGAGCCAGTGTTATCAGCACTCTGAAATGATACAAGATGCACCGCATCATATAGCTCATGAGTTAGGTCATAGACTAGATGAGGGCCTTTACGAGAAAATAGGTCAACTTCGGGAGCATCACCAGGTATTGCCTGCTTCAACAAAGGCGTTGCCCTCAATCGCTTAGGGCGGCATGAGGAAGCTTTGGCCGCCTATGATTGTGCCCTTCAACTCGATCCCAACCACCCTCTAGCGAAGAGTAATCGCCGCACGCCTCCCCCATTGACATCATTTCGCCACTGGTATATGCTACCGGTAGCATATTCCCTTCGTAGTCATTGTAAGGGCGGGGGTCGAGTGGATGTGGGGTGGAGACCCTTGCGGTCGCCCTCGTCTACCTGTACCCTGGCAACGCAAAGCGGAAGGGCATTCCTGACTATGAAACTCACCATGAAAGGTGACTATGGCCTGCGCGCCATGCTTGACCTGGCAGCCTACTACGGGCAGGGACCGGTAGACAGCGCGGACATTGCCAGCCGTCAATATATACCAGAGCACTATCTCGACCAGATATTGCTCGCCCTGCGCAAAGAAGGCCTCATTAAAAGCGTGCGTGGCTCCCGCGGCGGACATATGCTCGCCCGGCCACCCGCCTCTATCACCATGGCCATGGTCATGCAGGCCCTCGAAGGCTATGTTCCACCCATGGAATGTTTGCCCAACCCTGCTTTCTGCCAGCTTTCCCCAGACTGCGCCCTGCGCGAAGTCTGGCGCAAAATCGATGAATTGACTCAGGCCGTTCTCACCTCTACCACCATCGAAGAACTCGCCCGTCACCATCTGCATGGCGCCATCGGCAGCGCGGAAACTATGTACTATATCTGACGGGCTATCCTGGAGTGCGCAAGTGGCTGACGACTTTTTAGAACCAACACCTATCTCGCAGGCATCTCAACCATCTGCATCCCGCCGTGCCGTCAAATTGATCGCCGTTGTTGAAGATGACCCGCAGCTCACAGACCTGTTTTATGACATTATGAAAGATCAGGCCCACTGGCGCCTGCACTTTTTCCCTGATGGTCAGATCGCCAAAAACAACCTTCCCGCCCTACAGCCCGACTTGATCCTGCTCGACGTAGGTCTGCCTAACCTCGATGGGGCCGCCCTCTACAAAATCTTGCGCGGCCATAGCCGCACAAGGCATACCCCCATCATCGTCATCACCGGCAGCCACGACTGGCAATTGCACCGCATGGGTTTGCAGACTGGCCTCTTCCTGCGTAAACCTTTCAAACTGCAAGAGTTGCTCTTCATCATGCGCGCCCTCCTTGGCGAAGACCAGCACACCGATGGGATTGGATAACATCATGCCCTCCCAACAACCTCATTGGGCTTCAGACGCCACCGCCTTAGTCGGGCGCACTCCCCTGGTCCAATTGCAACGTATCGCCCCCGGCTTACCTGCTACTCTGCTCGCCAAACTAGAAATGTATAGTCCCGGCGGCAGCCTCAAAGATCGCGTCGCCCTCCAGATGGTCTGCGAAGCCGAAGTCCAGGGCCTCTTGCGCCCCGGCAGCATCATCACCGAACCCACCAGCGGCAACATGGGCATCTCCCTGGCCTGGATCGCCGCCGCCCGCGGCTATCACTGCATCCTCACCATGCCCGATACCATCAACCTCGAACGTCGCCTCCTCCTGCAGCGCTTCGGCGCAGAGATTATCCTTACCCCCGGCAAACTCGGCATGCGCGGCGCCATCAACAAAGTCATCGAACTGCGCACCACCATTCCCAATGCCTGGTTCCCCCAGCAATTTTATAACCAGGCAAACCCTCGCTCCCACCGCGAAACCACCGCCCTCGAAATATGGCAGGACACCGGCGGCGCCGTCGATATCGTCGTTATCGGCGTTGGCACCGGCGGCACACTCACCGGCGTCGCCGAAGGCCTCCGCGCCCACAAACCCTCCGTCGAAGTTGTCGCTGTCGAACCCGCCTCCTGCGCCGTCTTATCCGGCGGGCGCCCCGGCCCTCATCGCATCGAAGGACTCGGCGCCGGTTTCCAGCCCGACACTCTCCGCCTTGACCTCATCGACCGCATCGTCCCCGTCACCGACCACCACGCCGTCTCCACCGCTATTCAACTCCTCGAACGCGAAGGTCTCTCAGTCGGCATCAGCAGCGGCGCCGTCGCCTGGGCCGCCGTCCAGGAGAGCAAGAAAGAACAGCATCGCGGCAAAGTCATCGTCACCATCTTTCCCAGCGCTGCCGAACGCTACCTTCACACCATCCTCTTCGACGACCTCCGCCAACTTCCGCCACGTTTGTAACTCCCTGCCCGCTTCATTCGTCATAACATGCGGAAATTAACACGCAAGGGAGTTTATGATACAGCTACAGCCTATCACACATACCTACGCTTTTCACCTTCCAGAAGCGCCTTATACACGCATGCGCCTGCTCGCCTCCCTCCTCATCACTGCATCCCTTCTAGGCGCAGCCCTCTGCATCGGCCTGGGCATACTCTTCTGGCCCACCTACATCCACCGTTTCACGCCCTACCTCAAATGGCAGGATGCCCTGCTCGCTACCTTGTGGTACGGCGCTTTTATCTTGCTCGCAGCCAGCGTCATCGTCACACGCTTCCTCCTCGCCCTGCGCTCCGGTCGCCGTCACGGCATGCTCATCTTACATGTAGACCGTCCGGACCCCGTGCATCCCCTGCACCCTGCGCATTCTACCCTCACCGTGCGTGACCTCTCCCCTAAAAACTTCAGCAGCGTTTACGGCCTCCTTCGCGCTGCCTTCGCCTGCTTCCTCGCCGCCCTCCTCGGTCTCGCCCCTGACATCCTCATCGGCTGGACCCTGCACCTGCCGCATCCTGCTCTCATCGTCCTCGCTAGCGCCCTCTCCCTCATCCTCAGCCTCGCCGGACTTGTCCTCACCCTCGTCTCTGCCTCTTTCATCATCATCGGCATCATCGGTTCCGTCTCCTTCATCCGCAAACTCGGCGCCCCGCATACCTACCAACTGAGCAACCAGACCACCTTGCGCATCGATGGTCTTCATTCCCCTATCCTTACCGTCAGTTGCCCGCGCCTACCCGAAACCCTCTTCGACCTCAATCTCCTCCACATTCAAGACCAGCAGCGCCTCTTACAACTCCTGCGCGCCCATCGACTCGACGCCCACCTGCTGCCCCCCAATCTCTTCGATCAAGACATCGACGCAGCTTTGCAGCAAAGTTTCCAACATTCCGCTGTCCCCGTGTAGGAGCGACCTGGCAATAATTCACAGACCAGGAAAATTGCGGCTAAAAACTATTGACAGGATGTTTATTTAGTTGTATAATTGCCAATTGCCACAGTGTGTATACTGTTAACAGTGATGTTACGTCAGGATGGCAACAACGCTGATACATAAAAGCACAGACAGGGAAAACTGGACACGGAACGACACATTCTTCCCCATGCGCCGCATAACCGTACTGCTTGCATGTGTAGGGATACAGCATAGAGGTATTAAAGGCATTAATCTACAAACCAATTGTCCCAACTATCATACCTTCCGTTCCGTCTGTTTCATCTCGTCTCGTGTGGCCGGTAGCAATAGCATCATGATGGGAGGTGCATGTGGCAGATTTGCACATAGCCGGCAAACGTGGGATGTTTAGGAGTAACCGCTTATGAAAGCATAGAGCGGTTACTTTTCTTGTCATAGAACGTTGTTCAACACAGGCATAATGGGCATTTATCTTTCGTTTCCATTTGTTTTTCCTAAAAGGAGGGCGCATCGGCAACTTCACGGTTGCCACCAGTGCGTCTTTCTGCGTTTCTCTGTGCGTGACCAGGTGAGAGGAGAATCCTACCTATGGCAGTAATCAGCAGGGCCGTAACCACTCCAGAACGCGTCTCATTCGCGCGCATTCCGGATATTCGGCCAATGCCGGGTCTTATTCAGATCCAGCTCGACTCCTTTGAATGGTTTAAGAAAGAAGGACTGCGCGAACTTTTTGACGAAATCTCCCCCATCGAGGATTTTACCGGCAAAAATCTCAAGCTCGAATTTATCGTCCCGCCGGAGCCTTTTGGCAAGTCTAAATATACCGAAGATGAGTGCCGCGACCGCGATGCCACCTATGCCGCGCCCCTCACCGTCAAGGCCCGTCTTACGAATAAGGAAACAGGCGAGATCATCGAGAAGGATATCTTCATGGGTGATTTCCCCCTCATGACCAGGCAGGGCACCTTTATCATCAATGGCGCGGAGCGCGTCGTCGTCTCACAACTCGTGCGCTCCCCCGGCGTCTACTTCACCGCCGATGAGGATGCCACCACCGGCCGCAGACTCTTCTCAGCCAAGCTCATCCCCGCGCGCGGCGCCTGGCTTGAGTTTGAGACCAGCAATAAAAACCAGCTTTCCGTCAAGATCGACCGCAAGCGCAAGTTGCCCGTCACTACCTTGCTGCGCGCCATCGCCAACCTCGCCAAAGAGCAATGGGTCGGTGAGCCGCTCGACCTGTCCAGCGACCAGGGCATTCTCGACGCCTTCCGCGATGTCGATACCGACGCCAACGTGCGCTTCGTTCAGGCTACTCTGGAGAAGGACCCTGTCAAAAGAGAGGATGAAGCGTTACTGGAGCTCTATAAAAAGATGCGTCCCGGCGATCCCGCTACCATCGATAACGCGCGTTCGCTCGTCAAAAACATGTTCTTCAATAGCAGGCGCTATGACCTGGGCAGCGTCGGTCGCTACAAACTGAACCGCAAACTCGACCTGTCTATCCCGCAGAGCCAGCGCACGCTCACGCTCGATGATCTGGTGCATATCGTGCGTCGCCTCGTGCAGCTCAACAATGGCATCGGGCGCAAGGATGACATCGATCACCTGGGCAATCGCCGCGTGCGCTGCGTCGGCGAACTCATCCAGACCCAGTTCCGCGTCGGCCTGCTGCGTATGGAGCGCGTCGTCAAAGAGCGTATGAGCATTCAGGAGCCTGGCCAGGCTACCCCCAATGCCCTCATTAATATACGTCCCGTCGTCGCTGCTATGAAGGAGTTTTTCGGCGGCAGCCAGCTGTCACAATTCATGGATCAGACCAACGCCCTCGCAGAGATCGGCCATAAACGGCGCCTCTCGGCCCTCGGCCCCGGCGGCCTTTCGCGCGAGCGCGCCAGCTTCGACGTGCGCGACGTGCATCGCTCGCACTATGGGCGCATCTGTCCTATTGAAACGCCGGAAGGCCCCAACATCGGCCTCATCGGCAACCTGGCAACCTATGGGCAGATCAACCCCTACGGCTTCATCGAAACACCCTATCGCAAGGTCTACAAGAAACTCAAGGCCAACGACCCGCGCCTGGTCGGGCGCGAATATCGCGGCATCGTCGGACACGAGTACGAAGACCTCAAAACGCACGATGGCAAAGTCCTCGTCAAGGCGCGCACCCGTGTGCGCATCGACGAGGCCCTGTTCAAAAAAATCAACGCCGCTGCTGGCTCCGCCGGCGCCGAGGTGCGCATCAAGCCTTTCGTCACCGACGAGGTCGACTATCGCACCGCCGATGACGAAGAGAACTTCTATATCGCGCAGGCTAACGCCCGTCTCACTCCCAACGGCGAGTTCGCTCAGGAGCGCGTCATGGGCCGCTACCAGGGCGAATTCGTCATGGAGCCTTCCGACAATATGGACTATATGGATGTCTCTCCGCGCCAGACCGTCAGCGTGGCTACCGCGCTTATCCCATTCCTGGAGCATGACGACGTAAACCGCGCCCTCATGGGCGCGAATATGCAGCGCCAGGCCGTGCCACTGCTGCGCCCGCAATCGCCCATCTGCGGCACCGGCATCGAGCGGCAGGTCGCCATCGACTCCGGCCAGGTAATCGTCAGCGAGATTAACGGTGAAGTGGTCAAATCCACCGCGCGCCAGATCGTCATTATGGATGAGCAGGGCGAATCGCACACCTACAACCTGCGCAAGTTCGTGCGCTCCAACGCCGGTACCTGCATCAACCAGCGTTCTATCGTGCGCAAAGGTGACTATGTCACGGCTGGTGAGGTCATCGCCGATAGCTCGTCCACCGAGAAGGGCGAAATTGCCCTCGGCCAGAACATCCTCGTGGCTTTCATGAGCTGGGAAGGCGGCAACTTCGAGGACGCTATTCTCATCAGTGAGCGTATCGTGCGCGAGGACCTCTTCACTTCTATCCATATCGAAAAATACGAAACCGATGCGCGTGATACCAAGCTCGGCCCCGAAGAAATCACCCGCGACATCCCCAACGTCGGCGAGGAAGGACTGCGCAATCTCGACGAGCGCGGCATCATCTACGTCGGCGCTGAGGTAGGCCCGCAGGATATCCTGGTCGGCAAAATCACGCCCAAAGGCGAAACCGAGCTGACCGCCGAAGAGAAACTCCTGCGCGCCATCTTTGGCGAAAAGGCGCGTGAAGTCAAGGATACCTCGCTGCGCGTGCCGCACGGCGAGCGTGGCAAGGTCGTCGAGGTCAAAGTCTTCTCGCGCGACAACGGCGACGAACTGCTGCCGGGCGTCAATCAACTGGTGCGCGTCAGCATCGCCCAGAAACGCAAGATCGGCGCGGGCGACAAGATGGCCGGGCGGCATGGCAACAAGGGTGTCATCTCGCGCGTCTTGCCCATCGAAGATATGCCGTTCCTGCCCGATGGCACGCCGGTTGACATCATTCTTAACCCTCTGGGCGTGCCGCACCGCATGAACATCGGCCAGATTATGGAGACCCACCTTGGCTGGGCTGCCGAGGCGCTCGGCATCAAGATCGCTACCCCGGTCTTCGATGGCGCAACCGAGGAAGATATCGAAGAGTACCTGGCTCGCGCCAATCTGCCCACCACGGGCAAAGTGCAGCTCTACGATGGGCGCACCGGCGAGCCGTTCGATCATACCATCACCGTCGGCTATACCTATATGCTCAAACTGGCGCACCTGGTCGAGGACAAGGTGCATGCCCGTTCCACCGGCCCGTACAGCCTGATTACGCAGCAGCCCCTGGGCGGCAAAGCGCAGTTCGGCGGCCAGCGTTTCGGTGAAATGGAAGTATGGGCGCTGGAAGCCTACGGCGCAGCCAACATCTTGCAGGAAATCCTGACCGTCAAATCCGATGACGTTGTAGGCCGTGTCAAGACCTACGAAGCCATCGTCAAAGGCGAAAATATTATGGAGCCGGGCGTACCGGAATCCTTCAAGGTGCTCGTAAAAGAATTGCAAAGTCTGGGCATCAACGTCGAAGTCCTCAACGAAGATGAGCAAAAAATCCAATTCGTCGAAGACACCTCTAACGACGTCATGCCCGAACTCGGAATAAACCTGTCCGGTTTCGAAGGAGATCAGTAAACATGTATTCTCGTCCGTGTCATTGTAAGGGCGGGAGCAGGGGTGAATGGGATGAGGGAGGAAGAGAGGACGAGGGGTGGAGACCCTGGCGGTCGCCCTCGCATCCTCTACATGTTTCGAAGGAGATCAATTAGGAGGCAGCATGCTCGAAGTCAACGATTTTAACGCAATACGTATCAGCCTTGCCAGCCCCGACCAGATTCGCGGTTGGAGCTACGGCGAGGTCACGAAACCGGAAACCATCAACTATCGCACGCTCAAGCCTGAAAAAGATGGCCTGTTCTGCGAGCGCATCTTCGGCCCCACTAAGGACTGGGAATGCTACTGCGGAAAATACAAACGCGTGCGCTTCAAGGGCATTGTGTGCGATAAATGCGGCGTGGAAGTGGCGCGCTCAAAGGTGCGCCGCGAGCGCATGGGACACATCGAACTGGCTTCTCCCGTCAGCCACATCTGGTACTTCAAGGGAACGCCCAGCCGTATCGGTCTCCTGCTCGACCTCTCGCCGCGCAACCTGGAACGTATCCTGTACTTCGCTCTCTATGTCGTCACACATGTCGACGAAGAGGGGCGCCAGCAAGAGCTGATGCGGCTCGACGAAGAACTCATCAAGCTCGAACAAAACCTCGACGAGCAGGTAGTCGAGCAAATCGACGGCCTGAAAAGCCGCCGCGAAAATGAGAGCCAGAGCATAAATACTCGTCTCGAGGAAGCCGAACACGAGATTCAGACTCGCCGTGAACAAGAGATCGCGCAGGCGCAGCTCGTCGAGAGCGAGTTGGCTGCGAAGCTGACCGAGATCATGGGCCAGGAAACTGAAGAAGATATCCTCTTCGACGTGGCTGATCGTGTAATCGTCAAAGCGGGCGATACCGTCAGTAAACGAGACCTGGAGACGCTTGAAAAAGTCGCCGAAACCTTCCGCAATGATATCGCCGAGAATGCCAACCGCGAACTCGAAGAACTGCGCAAGCAGATCGAAGGCGAGGCACGCGACCTGCAAGATAATATCCAGGGACAGATTGACACCGTGCAGGTGCGCCTGGAGACGCAGCGCGTTGATCGCAAGCAGCGCCTGGAGCAGTTGAAGCGTGACCTGGAGGGCCTCAAGAAAATGGACCTCATCCAGGAGAATCGCTATCGCGAGCTGCGCGACGCTTTCGGCTCGAATGTCTTCCGCGCCGGCATGGGCGCTGAAGCTGTGCGCGAGTTGATCGCGGGCATCAGCCTCGAGAAGCTCTCAGCCGACCTGCGCCGCGAGATCTCCTCGACGGTAGGCCAGCGCCGCAAGAAGGCCACCAAACGCCTGAAAGTGGTCGAGGCATTCCGCGAGTCGCATACCTCGCCAGAATGGATGATCCTGACGGTGCTGCCCGTGCTGCCGCCTGAATTGCGCCCTATGGTGCAGCTCGACGGCGGGCGCTTCGCCACATCTGACTTGAATGATCTTTACCGGCGTGTGATAAATCGCAATAACCGCCTCAAGCGGCTGCTTGAGCTGGGCGCGCCTGAGATCATCATTCGCAACGAGAAGCGTATGTTGCAGGAAGCCTGCGATGCCCTCATCGACAATGGTCGGCGCGGGCGCGCGGTCGCCGGTTCGGGTAACCACAAGCTCAAGAGCCTGTCCGATATGCTCAAAGGCAAACAGGGGCGCTTCCGTCAGAACCTCCTCGGCAAGCGTGTGGACTACTCCGGCCGCTCGGTGATCGTGGTTGGGCCGGATTTGAAATTGCACCAGTGCGGTCTGCCAAAGAAGATGGCGCTGGAACTCTTCAAGCCCTTTGTCATGCGCAAACTGGTGGAGCAGAACTTCGCGCACAATATAAAGAGCGCCAAACGCTTCGTTGAACGCGTCAAGCCGGAAGTGTGGGACGTGCTCGAAGAGGTCATCAAAGACCATCCGGTGCTGCTGAACCGCGCTCCTACGCTGCACCGCCTGGGTATTCAGGCATTCGAGGCCGTGCTGGTCGAAGGAAGCGCCATCCAACTGCACCCGCTGGTGTGTTCCGCTTTTAACGCCGACTTCGACGGCGACCAGATGGCGGTGCATGTGCCGCTCTCTGATAAGGCGCAGGACGAGGCGCGCCGCTTCATGCTCTCAACGCGCAACCTGCTTTCACCGGCAACAGGCGAGCCGTCCATTGGAGCCAGCCAGGATATGGTGCTTGGCTGCTTCTACCTGACGCAGGATCGCCCCGACCAGAAGGGCGAGGGCCGCGTCTTCACCGATACCACCGAGGCTATGCTGGCCTATCAGCATGGCGTGGTTGACCTGCAAGCTCCTATCAAAGTGCGTCTCGGCATAGGGCGTCCGGGAGAGGAAGACGAGGTCGATGTCTACGACCAGCCGCCGCCGGCAAAGCCCACTATGCGCGCCAACGGCAAACTGGTGCAGACCACCGTGGGCAGAATCATCTTCAACGATGCTCTGCCGGAACGCCTGCGTTACAAGAACTATGCTATGAAGAAGGAGAACCTGAAGCAGGTAATCGGCGAATGCTTTAAAGAGTATGGTCGTGTCAAGACCGCCGAACTGGCCGATGAGATCAAGCGGCTGGGCTTTGCCTTTGCCACTAAAGCTGGCGCGACCATCGCCATCAGCGATGTCAAGGTGCCTGCTGGCAAGCAGGGTGAGCTGGACAAAGCCGACGCCCGCATTGCCGAACTCGAAGATCAGTATCGCGAAGGTCTGATCACCGATAACGAGAAATACCAGCAAACCGTAGATGCATGGAACGAGGCTACCGAGAACGTGACCAGGATGGTAGAGTCGACGCTTGACCCGTATGGCTCGATCTATACCATCGCCAGGTCGGGCGCGACCAAAGCCAAATTCCAGCAGATTCGCCAGCTTTCCGGTATGCGCGGCCTGATGGCCAGCCCGTCCGGTAGAATCATCGACGTGCCGATTCGCGGCAACTTCCGCGAAGGTCTGACCGTGCTGGAGTACTTCATCAGCAGTCACGGCGCGCGCAAAGGTCTGGCCGATACAGCCCTGCGTACCGCCGAGTCGGGCTACCTTACCCGCCGCCTGATCGATGTAGCGCAGGACGTGATCGTCACCGAGGAGGACTGCGGCACGACAGAGGGTATGCTTATCACTGAGCAAGATTCCAAAGAGATGATGCTGACCGATATCAGGGATCGCCTGAAGGGGCGCGTGCTGCTCGATCCCATTCCGGGCTTTGACTCGATAATGCCAGGTGACGATCTGACCGACGAAATGGTCGATGAGATCGTCAATGCAGGCGTCAAAGCTGTGCGCGTGCGCTCGGTGCTGGGATGCCTGGCGCATCGCGGCATCTGTCGCAAGTGCTATGGACGCGATCTGGCAGCTAACTCGCTGGTCCAACCCGGCGCGGCTGTAGGCATCATCGCAGCCCAGTCCATCGGCGAGCCAGGCACGCAGCTCACCATGCGTACCTTCCACACCGGCGGCATCGCGGGAGCGCAGGGCGACATCACGCAGGGTCTGCCGCGCGTGGAGGAACTCTTCGAGGCGCGCGTGCCAAAGGACAAGTCGGAGATCAGCGAGATTGACGGCGTGGTCGAAATCGTGAAGGACGAGGCAACAGGAGTGCGCACAGTGCGCGTGGTGTCTATCAATGTCTTCTTCGACGAGTACCATCTGCCCCCCGGCAGCCAGGTGCTGGTAAACGATGCGGAGCATGTGCAAAAGGAGCAGGTGATCGCGTTGATGCCTGCGGAAGATGGCAATGAGCCGGTAGCCGTGGCGGCGCGCACCGAGGGCGAGGCGCTCATGAACCCCGATGGGCTGTTGAGCATCCGCTTTGAGGAGCGCGAAGAGCGGTCGTATACCATGGCGGCATCGCGCAACATCGCCGTACAGCCGGGGCAGAAGATTCAGGCAGGCACTGCCCTGACGGCAGGCCAGAGGGATCCTCAGGATGTGCTGCGCATCCAGGGACGCGAGGCGGTGCAGATGTACCTCGTAAAAGAGGTACAACGGGTGTATCGCAACACAGGCGTATATATTAACGATAAGCATATCGAGGTCATTATCCGGCAGATGCTGAGGCGTGTGAAGGTGGACGAGCCGGGTGATACCGAGATGTTGCCAAACGACCTGGTAGACCGCTTTGTGTACGCGGACACCAACGCGCGTGTGCTGGCCGAAGGTGGCGAACCCGCCACCGCGCAGACCGTCCTGCTCGGTGTCACTAAAGCCTCGCTCAACACCGATAGCTTCCTGGCGGCTGCCTCCTTCCAGGAGACCACTCGCGTGCTGACAGAAGCCGCCATAGAAGCGCAGACCGATCACCTGGTTGGCCTGAAAGAAAACGTGATTATCGGAAAACTGATCCCGGCCGGCTCCGGCTTCGTGCAGCGTCGGCGGGAGTTGCTGGCGCGCCAGCAGGCTGCCGCGACTCGCCTGGCTAACGCGCAAGCGGTGGCTGGCGTGGGTGTAGGCAGCATCGGCGGGCTGGGCGGAGGAAATGGTATTGGTACTCCTGATCTGGTACTTGACAGCCTGAACAATGAGTGATACCATAGTATCCCGCATGTACATAATGTGATGGAGGGCGCGACACATCGCGCCCTCTACCCGAACCGTATAGGGTACGGGCGACCCTTGCGGTCGCCCTGGTAGACTCTGGAATAATTAAGATAGGGAGAATTATTCATTGCCGACGATCAATCAATTGATCCGCAAAGGCCGCTCGCAGAAAAAAGCGAAAGTCAAGGCCCCGGCGCTACGATATTCGTTCAATGCGCTGAAGAACAAGACTTTTTCGCTGCGTGGGTCGCCACAGAAACGCGGCGTTTGCACTCAGGTGCGCACCATGACGCCCAAAAAGCCGAACTCGGCAATGCGTAAGATTGCCCGTGTTCGCTTAAGCAATCGCATGGAAGTGACGGCCTATATCCCCGGCGAGGGGCATAACTTGCAAGAGCACTCAGTGGTGCTGATTCGCGGCGGTCGCGTGAAGGACCTGCCGAGCGTGCGCTACCATATCGTGCGCGGCACGCTGGATAGCGACGGGGTAAGCAAGCGGCGTCGCGGTCGCTCG
>DATGGW010000116.1:0-2560 GCA_035308345.1 Ktedonobacteraceae bacterium
AAAGCGCTAGCGGCTTGACACGGCCAGCGGCGTGATAGACTTGTGTTGGCCTGATTCTGTCCACTCTCGTTGGCCTTGTGTATTCGAGGAGCTACGACTTTTTGCTCCTTGACAATCAATACCGTATCTGTTGAAAAAGTCCTCACCAAGCTCATCAGCAAAAAGGGACACATTGCGTTCTGGCCATTGAGTAAGCTGAACCAATGGGCAGGGAAAAAGACCACTTCTCCAAAAAAGGACGAGTAAGCCACCCAAAAGCAGCCAAAAAGAAGGCACAAAGGGCCTCTGTCGGGTATGGACGGCGTCCCCACCCCCGTTTGCTGAGCAGGCGTTTGAGATTTTGCCCAGCTGCAATCATGTGGGCTTCACAGTTGACCCGCCAGAGGAGCCGCAAGCGAAAGCGTCTCATGCCATGCCACTGTTTGCCCTCTGCAAATAACGGCTCAACCCAGACACTGCGCTTGCGTAAGGCCTTCTTGTAAGTCTCGGTAGAGGCATAGGCACGCACTCGATCCAGCGTGTCTTCATCCACGCTGCGGCACAGGCTCCGCCCCTGTTTGCCAGGGGTACATTGAGCTTTGAGTGGGCAGTGATTACAGTCTTTGGCTCGTGCCCGATAGCGGCGTGATCGCTCTGTGGAATGGGGCGCGAAGTAGTGGAGTTCTTTCCCAGCCGGGCAGATGTGGACATCCCGTTCAGCGTTGTACTGGAACTCCTGCGAGCTAAAGAACGCGGTGCGGTGGTCGTTGTCGGGCGAGGGAATGTAGGCATGGAGATGCTGGCTCTCGATGGCGACCAGGTTCTCTTCGGTGCCGTACTTGCGGTCGCCGGTGGCTTGCCTGGGCCATAGTTTCCAACGGAAGCGTGCTCGCCAGAGCAAGTCGAGCATGGGTTTGTTTTCCGACACTTCTGAGGGAGCCACCAACACACCCAGGATGATGCGGGAGTTGCCGCCATCGACGACATAGTGCGTCTGGTAGCCCAGATGCGAGCCGTTTTTCGTCAGCATCAGTGAGGCGTCTGGGTCAGTGGTGCTCACCTGTACGTCGGCGACGCGTTGATACCAGGGGATAGAGACGCTGCGGTCTTGCGCTCCCAGGTGCTCCAGCCAGTCATAGCGCTCTTCATTGTGTTGGCAGAGTGCTTCGCGATCCTCCTGCGAGAGTGCGACGGGAAGCTGCATCGGGACTTCCTCCTCAGCCTGCTCACCCGGCTCGCTAGCTGTTGCTTCCTCTTGGGCCATGTGCTGCTCGGTCTGTGCTGCCGCTTCCTCAGCAAATACGTTGGCCAGATGCGCTTCGACCGCAAAACGCGGCGTGAGCGAGTCCAATGAGGCGTTCGCCTCCACTTTGGTGGCATCAATGTAGAGTTCTTTTCCCCAGACCAGCCCGGCGGCTTGACAGTGCTCCACGATCTGCTCAAAGAAGCGGCGAAAGACTTCCACGCCATAGCGTTCACGGATACGGGTCAGACTGGAATGATCCGGCAGTGGCTCATCCAAATCGTAGCCCACATACCACCGTACGCTGAGGCGATCGGCTGTATGCCGCATGAGCAGACGTTCTGAACGAATATCCTCGAAAAACATCACCAGTTGCAGTTTGAAGAAGACGATGGGGTCAATGGAGGGGCGACCAATTCCTGCATAAGTCTGTTGCACAAATTCACGCACGAACGACAGATCAAGTGTACGCTCCACATGGCGATAGAAGTGATCCTGTGGCACTAACTGTTCGACTGAAACGTTGATGAGTGGAGCAAAGTGCCGCGCTTTGGTTCCCATCATTGGAGTCGCCTTTCATGTTTCAAGACTGGAAATGCGAATGAGCAGGAACCCTTTCCCCTCTTCATCTTCCGTCAGAGGAAACAGGAGGAGTGCTCCTCCAAGCAGTCTGCTGTGTTCTGCCTGGTTTGGCTGGAGGAAGCCAGAGCGAGACGTGGCTCGGCTGCATCGTCTCCTGCACCACCGTGAGCAGGTGCTCGCTCAACTCCGTCAGATCAACCTCATTGCGAAGAGTGGCGCTAAAAGCAGCCAGCGTTTTGGCGGCATCATACTTGCGGCGGTAGAAGCGCCGGTCGATGATGCTTTGGATGCGACGGCGCAAGGGTTGGAAGAGAGCGGCAATGACGAGAGTCGAGACCACAATGGCGACCGCGTTATTCTGGTGGAACAGCCCCTGAAACAGCGCTTGCAAGGCAACAATGAGGCCAAAGTACAGCAGGGCGAGCAGTGCAGTCAGGCTGCCATACACCAGGGTGCGGTTGATCAGCAGATCAATGTCGTAGAGTCGATAGCGCAAAATCGAGAACCCAATCGAGAGCGGGATTAGGAGAAAGCCGACGCTGAAGAGGATGTCAGTAAACACTATACTGCCAATCACTCCACCCAAAGAATTAGGGTTTGGGTTTTGGAGGGATGAGATAAGTAAGAATATGACGGATATCCCTATGACATATCCGACTGCCACCGTTACGCCTAAGACAATCCACTTGGTCTGTTGGCGCTGGACAGGAGTGGATACGCGTCTGTAGCGGTAGATTTGCGAATAGATAATGGCTA
>DATGGW010000117.1:0-19456 GCA_035308345.1 Ktedonobacteraceae bacterium
GCGTCAGCGTGATGAAGACCGCGCCCATCTCTGCCGCCGCGCGCGCGGCCCAGTCCCAGCGCTCGTCTCTGGTGATAAGATAGCCGATACCGCCAACTGCCACCACGCCAAAGCCCAGCATGCCGAGCCACGCCATCGGCACATGGAAATAGAAGATGCGCTGCGGCTCACCCTGTATAGCATCCATGGGCGCGTACAAGAAAATCATCCCGATGGACAGCAGCATGCCCGCGAACGAGAGCACACCCAATATCAACGATACAATCGGAAGACGGGGCGCAGGTCTTGCTTTGACCTTACTGACTTCCTGCTGCTTAATCTTGCCTGCTTGTTTTACGATTGCCATATAATTGCTCCTATAGGATTATTCCTTGATCACAAATTCAAAGGTGAGCATCGAGACGCTCAAGAAAATCACGTCGAAAGCGGCCATTAAGCCGATCCAGGGCGGCTGGTTGACCGATGAGACCATCAGGTCGCCGGTCGCGCGCACCGCGCCGATTACTACGGGTACGATCAACGGAAATACCAGGATTGGCAACAACAATTCCCGCGCCTGAGTTGCGGCTGCCATCGCCGAAAATAGCGTGCCGATGGTGGCGACACCCAGCGTGCCAAGCAGCACAATGGGCAGCAACGCGCCAAACAACGGCACATTGAACAGCGCCGCGAAAACGGGCAGCGCGACCACTTCTACCACGCCAATAAAGAGCAGATTGCCCAGCAGCTTCGCCAGGTAAATGGCTTTGCGGTCCACCGGGCAGAGCATTAAGCGATCCATCAAACCTTTTTCGCGTTCGGCGGCGATGGTGCGCCCCAACCCCAGCAGGCTGGCGAAAACGAATGCCACCCATAACGCGCCAGGAGCGATAGCGGCTTTATTGTCCGCGCGCAGGTCAAAGGCGAAATTGAAGATCACCAGCGCCAGCAGCGCGAACATGCCCATGCCCATCCATGTCTGTTTGCTGCGCAGTTCGCAACGAATATCTTTCCAGAGAATAGCCAGCGTCTGGTCAATAAACATCATCGCAGCGCCTCCTGGTATGCTTGCCGCACGCTGCCCGCTTCCAAACCATCTGTTTCGCTTTGGTACGTCATGCGTCCGCCGCTTAATAAACCAATGCGATCACTCCAGCGCATGGCGTGCTCGAGCTGGTGCGTCGTAAATAAGACTGCACCGCCTCCACGTATATGTTCATCCAATAACGCTTCTAGCAGCGCGATACCATCTTCATCCAATCCACTATCTGGTTCGTCGAGCAGGAGCAGGCGCGGCGCATGCAGCAGGGCGCGCGCTAACGCCAATCGCTGCGCCTGCCCGCGAGACAGGGCGCTGGCGCGTTCTTTGGCGCGTTTTGCCAGCCCGACCCGCTCTAATAAGATGATTGCCTGTTCTTTACAGCCCTTAACCGCGTACATGCGCCCGAAGAACAGCAGGTTCTCCATGGCGGTCAACTCGTCGTAGAGATAGGGCTGGTGTGCCACAAAGCCAACTACGCGCCGCACCAGTTGCGCATCTCGCGCGATGTCCAGCCCGCCAATGCGCGCTTCCCCTGCGTCAGGCTCGGTTAACCCGGCCAGAATGCGCAGCAGGGTAGTCTTGCCCGCGCCGTTGGCTCCCAATAACGCCATGCGCTGGCCCTGCTCAACCGCGAGATCGATGCCGCGCAATACCGGCTTAAAGCCATAGGTTTTTTTCAGTCCTGTAATCTCAAGGTATGGTTGGCTCACGATTTTGCCTTGTCGCCGCTGCCGGCGGCTTTCTTGCTGCTTGAAGCAGTCACCTTTTTCTCGCCTGCTTCCGCGCTCATTATAACGCGCAGACGCGCCTTTAATTTTGCGCGTCGCTCCTGGTATTCTGCTTTCTTTATTGTACCAGCTTCGTAGGCTTTATCCAGTTCCAGTAATTGCTGTAGGAGCGTCTCCTGGTCAGCTTTTGCTAACGTAGGACGCTGTGATGTGGTTTTATGCATAGTTGCGTTCTTCGCCGCCTGCTTGTGCCGGGCAGCAGTTCTACGCTGCATACGTATGTACAATACCCACGTCACGCCCACGATAGCCAGCATCAAGGCTACAATAGCAATAAACCAGGGAAGATTCTGGTTTGGCTGAGAAGCGCCAGCCTTGTTTGCGGGCGCCGGCAAGCCATCAAGTTCCACGTGTACCTGCGCTTCGGCCAGAAGTTGCTTCGCGTCCAACTGCTGGTAGGTCTGCTGGTTGACGTTGACCGCTCCCTGAGAGGTGAGGACTGCTGAACTGGCATGGTAATCCAGCGGCGTCAGCACCGAGAGATCAACGGTGGGGTAGACGACGATATAACTGAAATCGTAGTGTGACGCGCTGTACGGAACCTGAAATGAAAAGGCAAATTGCGACGTGCCGGGAGGTATAGCAGCATCGCTTGCGAAGCCTGGATCAACCTGAATGACATTATAGCCATCAAAACCTACCTTGAGTGATAACTGGCGCGCACCGCCCGGAAGCGAGAAACGCAGCGCATCAGGTTTTTGCCCGTTGGACTGCAGCGAACCCACGTAGGTGCTCAATCCCAGATTCTCGAAAACGAAACTTTCGGTAACGTTGAGCAATCCATGCTGCGTATCGGCTTTATCGATCAAAATATTAGCCTGCACGATAGCAATATTAGCGGCGCTATCTGTGGCATCGTAAACCTTTAAGTTGATCTGCTGCGTGGGTTTGCTATCCAGGCTGATCAGGTCGGTGACATACTGCGCTTTCTGATAAAGCGTATAGACGGCGTAGCTGATGGTTTTATCGGTATTCAGCCCGCTAAACGAGAACATGCCATGTGCATCGGTTGTAACAGTCGCCAGGTCGCGCGCGTTCTGCCCCTGTGCCATCTGCAACATCACGCTCTGCCCGACCACCGGCGCATTTCGCTTTGTGCCATCCTGCAACTGACCATAAATACGCCCATTGTTCGTCAGCGTATGTGCCGAAGCAGCCAATGGGAAAGAGAAAAATACAACGATCATCAGCACAGCAATGAAAGACGCACACATCACCTGGTGAACTTTAACAACTGAATAGGGTAATAGGCGGGAGATCATCCCCATCCTGTAGGGACAAGGGGCGGATGTGGGGCGGATGTGGGGGCCTTGTGCTTGTCCTGGTGGCATCGCGATTCCGCCGGATCGACGCGATGTGCATTGACTGTGACTGACAATCCACCGGGACGCGGACAAGCACAAGGCCCCCACATCCGCCCTGCCCTGCCCCTTGTCCCTACAGGTTGTGTGCCGTTCACTCCGTATCATCACATTTCCTCGTCGTGTTATCATCCATCGCCGCGGTTTCATGTCCGGTCAAGTTTTTCTCGTGGTTATGCTCTTCTCTCAACTGGCGCAGTCGCTCCTCGATCAGGGCATCGATTGCTTCTTCACTCTGGCGGCGGGACTTCATGGCGACAAAGGCGCGGCGCGTATAGCGTTCTCGCAGGGAACGGTAATCTGTTTCCGCCAGGTTACCAAGCTGGTAATCCAGTTCAACTTCTTTGAGGGCAGCGCGCGCCATCTGTTCGCGCTCCGCTTGAGTAGTAGCCGTAAGGCTTGATGCTGCCTGCTCTGATACCTCTACAGGAATATGACGATAGAGCGGATAGAGCACCAACGCCAGGGTTAGCGCGCCCAGCAGAACTGCGACCAGAATCGGGAGCAATGTCATTGGCCGCCCTCCTTCCAGGCGTTACCAGGGCGGCTCGTCAGGGTACGGGCGGGACCTCGCCGCTCCGCGGCCACCCCCGCCCTGGAATCAGCATGGCTCAGCCGCGCGAACATGGGGTCATCGGCGGCCAGTTCCTGCTCAAGCCGCGCCTGGAATTGTTGCAGGTCGCTCGCATCAGCCTGTTCGCCATCCGCGGCATCCCCATTCTCAGCGGGTCCTGCGGCGCGCGCATCCGCGAGCCAGCCGCGCAGCACCAGCAATAGCAAAACCGCGCTGCCCAGCACCATTACTATAGGCGCAATCCAGGCCAACAGTGTAAAGCCCTGTTTGGGAGGCGACCATAGAATGCTGTTGCCATAACGCGACACGAAATACTGGATGACCTGCTGTTCCGATTTCCCCTCCAGCAACTGCTGGCGAATGACGCCGCGCATCTGCATCGAGATAGTAGCAGGCGAGTCGGCGACGGATTCGTCCTGGCAAACAGGACATTTCAACTGCGAAGCCACATCATGCACGCGCTGATCCAGCGTCTCTTGCGGGGGCGTTACCAGCAAGAAATACAACCAGATCCCGGCCAGCATCACCACCACCGCGATAATGAGGAGGAACACACGCCGCTGTTTCATCGCGCAGCCTCCTCTTCCTGGTGCGTCGCATCGTAGGGGCGACCCTTGTGGTCGCCCGCCACGCTCTCTGCAACGTTTTCTGCGAAATCTTCTGCGGCGTGCCCTCTTGGGCGGGCGACCATAAGGGTCGCCCCTACGGTATCTGCGCTTGCACGGCGTCGTTTGCGTTCGGGCCACCAGCAGATAATGCCGCCAAAGAACATCAACACGCCGCCAAGCCAGACGAACATGACGAGCGGATTAATAAACACGCGAATAGTGGCCTGTGATAGGCCATCCCAGTTAGCGAGAAAGACATACAGGTCGGTCAGGTTATAGTTCGTGATGGAGATCTTGCTGGCCGGCTGGTTGCCATAATTCGCGTAGAACTGGCGAGCCGGGTAGACATACTGCTGCAACTGCCCGTTGTGCCATACCTGCAACTGCGCCGTGATGGTCTCTACATCTGGAAACTTCTCATCGGTATTGCCAAAATAGATCAACTGGAAGCCGGAAATGCTCATGGATTGCCCCGGTTTGAGTACTGCATCCGTCTGCGACTGGAAAAAGTTGGAGCCGATCACGCCGACTGCCAGCAGCACAAAACCCAGGTGGACGATGTAGCCGCCGTAACGCTGCCGGTAGCGGTTGACCAGCATAAAGAGGGCAACGGGATACGCTTCGCCGTGTTTATGACGCACGCGCGCGCCGCGCCACACCTCGTACAATATCGCGCCAGCAGTGAAGGCGCACACTGCAAAAGCCACGTTTGCCCATACATCGCGCACGCCCGCCAGGGGCAGCACGGCAGCGCAGAGCGCTGAGCCAAGCGCGGGCCAGCCCAGGTGACGCCATAAAGCGCGCGTCGAAGTGCGCCTCCATGCCAGCAGCGGGCCAATGCCCATCGCCAGAATCAAGGCCAGCAGTATCGGCCCATTCACTTGATCATAGAACGGCGGCCCGACCGATAGCGTCTCATGGCTGACAGCCTGTGAGATAAGCGGGAAAAGCGTTCCCCACAGGGTCGCGAATGTCACGCCAATCAACAAGAGGTTGTTCAGCAGGAAACTTCCCTCGCGTGACAACGCCGAATCAAATTCTTGCTCCGGGCGCAGTTTAGGCAGGCGGAAGAGGAAAAGACCTGTGCTGAATACTATCACAATCGCCAGGAATGCCAGGAAATAGCCGCCTATGGCCGAGTAAGCAAAGGAGTGGACGGAACTGATGATACCGCTGCGCACCTCGAAAGTGCCAAAAATAGAGAGGGCAAACGCGAGGATCACCAGTCCCAGATTCCAAACTTTGAGCATGCCACGACGTTCCTGCACCATGCTGGAATGCAGGAATGCTGTCGCCGTCAGCCAGGGCAGCAGCGCAGCGTTCTCCACCGGGTCCCAGCCCCAGTAGCCACCCCAACCCAGCACATGATAGGCCCACCACGCGCCAAGCAGCAGTCCTGCCGTCTGGATGGCCCATGCCGCCAGCGTCCAGCGACGAATTGCGCGCAGCCATTCGCTGCTCAACTGGCCGGTAATCATAGCGGCGACGGCGAAAGCGAAAGGCACTGAGAAGCTCATATAGCCCATCAAGAGCATAGGAGGATGTATGAGCATGCCAGGGTCCATCAAGAGCGGATTCAGCCCGACTCCGTCCGCCAGGGGTGTCGGCAGGCGCGCGAAAGGATTAGAGACGGTGATGAGCATAATCAGGAAAAAAATCTCGATGCACATCAGGGTAGCCATCACATAAGGCGCCAGCGCTGCGGGCGCGCGTTTGGAGGTGAAGACGAAGATGGCTGAAAACACAGAGAGCATCAAAGTCCAGTACAGCAGCGAGCCTTCCTGTCCGCCATAGAAAGCTGCAGCTGTGAAGTACCAGGGCATCGAAAGGCTTGATTGCTGCGCGACGTAGATTACGCCGAAATCATGGATGAGAAATGAGATGATGAGTGAAACCGAGGCCAGCAGCATGAAAAAGGTGACAGCCAGCACGCTGCGTTTCGCGCTGGCAACCAGCGCCGCATGCTTGCGGATTGCGCCAGTTACCGCCAGCGCAATAGCAAACGCGGCAAAGCCTGCCGCGAGTATGAGTGAAATATAACCGAGATCAGAAAAATACACGGCGCTTCCTTATGATGCGGGCGCGATAAATCGGGCCCCTACGTTCCAGGCAGGGCTGTTTGAAATGTTGATGGACATTTTGTCAGCAACGTTGTAGCCTGGAATGGCCCGTGTCCTGTATACAGTCCCTCAACAACGACGGTGAGGCCCGGGCGAAAGATATCAGGCACAATGCCATTGTAAACGACCTGCAGCGATTGACCGCTATCCGCGATGGTGAAGCGAATTTGCTGCGCGTTGGCTTCCTGCACGATCGACTTTGCCTCTACAACGCCCGCTACGCGCACCGGTTGTGTCATACAACTTGCGCAGCTTTTCAATTCCGGCACAGTCATATAGTACATGGCGTTGCCCTGCGTATTGGCGTAGACGAGGTAGATCACTGCCCCCAGGATTGCAAGGCCGCCCAGCATGAAGCTGATCGGCAGTCGCCATTTGCGCCTGGGCAGCGGTTGTTGCTCTTCTCGTGATGCATCAAGAGCAGTTTGCACGCTTCTACCTTTCTTTCAAATAATCCGTAGGGACGCGATTTATCGCGTCCACCAACGAGATGCGATTCTTCGACATGGACGCGATAAATCGCGTCCCTACGAATCGTCGTAAAAATTAATGCGTGGTGCTGGTCTCAAACAGGATGTTGAGCAGCGCGCCAAGCACGAATACCAGTATGCCCAGGGATAGCATCAACTGCGGCGCGGCCTTTGAGAGCCGCGTAGCGCGTTTTGCCAGCCGCCGTATATTACTTTGCCCAAGATAGAACGCCAGCGCGATTTTAAGCGCCAGCACCGCCAGGTACGGCCAACCCAATGTGGTGGTCGTCAGCCGGTCAAATGTCAGGTAGGCGCCAGTCAAGAGTAACACACCGGTGCAAATTGTGACCATGCGCCTGAACAGCCCGGCCATCTGCGCCCCTACGCCCGGAGCAGGACCACCATTACGCAGCGCGGGCAAAGCCACCACCAGGTAGAAAAAGCTGCCGCCCACCCATGCTGCGGCCGCCAGTAAGTGCGCCGCGCGAACAATCAAACGAATTTCTAACATGGTCTTCCCAGGCATCGCGCGTTATCTCGATTATGTTATTAATTTCAGGTTGCTCTGTAACGTCTGGGCGGTCAGTTGATAGGCTACATGACTCACAACTACCCCCTGCTGGTTAATAAAAAAACTCTCCGGCACTCCCGTCACTCCATAGTTGATCGTTACCGAGCCGCTGGCGTCCAGTACGTTTGGATAGTTGATGCCATACTTCTTCATAAAAGTTAAGGCATTACTGCTCGTATCCTGGAAATCGATACCGAGGAAAACCACATTTTGCTGGCTGGCCTGCGCGTGTTTCCAGGCCGATTGCAGCATCGGCGCTTCTTGATTACAGGGAACGCACCACGATGCCCAGATGTTGAGCACCACAGCCTTACCCTTGAAGTCGCTGAGAGAGACCGCCTTCCCCATCTGCGTATTCAACGCCGGCAGCGTAAAATCAGGCGCTGCATGTCCGACCAGGGGATCAACAATGGTTGTCTTGCCCGCTACGGGACTCTGCGCGGGCGTCAATAGCTGCGTCCAGAGCAAGACAAGCAGCCCCACATTTAGCAGGCTGACCACTACAAATATGATAACGCTGCGCTTGCGCCTTTTTTTGCGCGCTGGTACAGCAGCCTCTGGAGCCGGTTCGCTGACTTCAGGCGTTAAATTATCGACTTCCATATATTCCTGTTGTCCTGCAAAATAAATTATGCCAGTGTGATTATTGTGCGCCTGCCTGATATGCAACTTGCAGCCTGTGAAACACACCTTACAAGCGCCTGAACGTTTCGAGGGTCCGTCCCTACTGAATAGTAACGACTAACATCGGTATTGTTCTATCATGCTTCGCTGCGCTCAGCACGACATGACCGGCTTCGCGCCGAGTGTCCAACACAGCAGCGCGGCCAGCACGACCAGGAGACCAACGGCAGTAACTGTTATCTGAAGCATCAGGCCGATGACGGCCAGCAACAGGCCTATGGCGGTCAGCAGGGGAAAGATACTTGGCGCGGGGGTAGCGCTGCGCGCCGCGAGATAGTTTTCCTGGCTCTGCGCGGGCGCAATGAGTTGGTCTCCTACCTCACTGTTGAGTAATATCTGCTCGATGGCAGCGTGCAGCGCGCGAGCATCAAAGGGTTTGGTCAGGCAGTTAAGAGGGGGTGCAATGAATTGTCCCTCTACATCAGGACTGTCTATTGGAATGAGCTTCTCCCAGGCCAGCGCGACCACCGGAATATTGGCAAGCGCGGGATGCGCTTGTGCTTGCGCCAGCAGTGTATGACTATTACCGGCCTCGCCATCTACATCGAGTACGAGCAGATCGGGCAGCAAAGCAGGGAACGTGGGAAAACTGGCGGGAGAACTGGCTTCGACAACACGCAGCCCGCGATGCTGCAAACCCAGGGCAATAATGCGCCTGAGCGATGGATTGGCTTCCACAAGAAGAACTGTATGCCTGGTTGCGCGCTGCATGTCTGCCTCTCTTTCAATGGTGATTTCTACAGTGAGAGCATACCCGCGTTACATTACGAAGGCTTTGATAGATTCTCTCCAACCCTTACAAAGACCTGAATATGAGGTCTACATGTCAATCGGCCTGCCAGATCTGGATATCGTAGGCTACAGAAGCAATGAGTTTCCCATCTGGCGACCATGCAAGAGTACCGACAGAACTGCCATGCCCGCGATAAATCAGCAGCGTCTGTCTGCTTGAGACATTCCAGATTTGTACGGTGGTATCCCACGAGCCAGAGGCGATACGCGTGCCGTCTGGCGACCATCCCAGGGCCTGGACAGCCCCTTGATGCCCGCGATAGACCTGGTAATAGCTGCCTGTTTCGATATACCAGACCTGCACAACCCCGTCTTCGTCTCCCGACGCGATGCGCGTGCTATCCGGCGACCACGCCACCGACCATATCCGTGAAGTCTGGCCGCGATAGGTTGTCAGCGTTTTCCCCGTTGCTGCATTCCACACCTGTACCGTCTGATCGAAGCTGGCTGTGGCAATATTTTTCCCATCTGGGGACCAGGCTGCGGAGGAGATCGTGCCATCATGGCCGCGATAGGTCAGCAGCAGTTTCCCCGTCGTAGCATTCCACACCTGCGCAGTGTGATCGCTGCCGGCTGATACAATACGCTGGCTATCTGGCGACCATGCAACGGCCAGCACCAGGTTGGAATGGCCGCGATAGGTCAGCAAGTGTTGTCCGGTTGTAGCATTCCACACCTGCGCTGTGCCGTCCCAGGATGCAGAGACGATACGTTTGCCATCTGGCGACCAGGCGACGGCCCACACTTCGCCTGTATGCCCGCGCAAATTGAAGAGGACATGCCCTGTAGCTACATTTCTGATCTGCACCACATTGCTTGCGCCGCCAGAAACTATACGTTTGCCGTCCGGCGACCATGCCACGCCGAAAATAGAGGTTTGGCTCTGATATGCATCGAGAGTGGCTCCTGCCCTGGTGGGAGATGCTTTAGGGACAGCCGTAATGGCGGGCGGCGCTGTAGAACAGCCCACCAGCAGGCAAACAAGGCCAGCGCAAAGAAGGAAATATGCCAGGCAGGAGTTGCGAATTACGCGCATGCGTTTCCCCTTTCTCCAGGAATATACAACGGGTAGAATGGGAGAAACTACAGTTAACAACGCTACGCTGCCAGGGCGGGAACAAGCCCGCGCCCGTAACCTACACGAACGAGACGGCCCACCGTACAGGGTAGGGGTAGGGGGCTTGTCCCCGCCCTGGTGGTGGTTAGAGTTTCGCCAGCTTATAGCCGACATCTGGCACGGTCAAGATATAGCGCGGATGACGAGGGTCGGCTTCGATCTTGCGGCGCAGGCGGCTGATGTAGACCCAGATAAAATCGACTTCGCGATTATACTCCGCGCCCCAGACGCGCTCGAGCAGGAGTTCATGGGTCATGACGCGGCCCACATTTTGCGCCAGCACGCTGAGCAGTTTATATTCGGTGCGACTAAGTTGCAACGGGCGCTCCTCGACAGAAACCTGGCGCTGGGCGAAATCGATGATAAGAGCGCCAGTTGCGAAGAGTGTTTCAGCAGGCGCGGTTTGCTCACCGGCGAGACGGCGGCGCAGCAGCACGCGTATGCGCGCGAGCAGTTCTTTGATGCTGAACGGCTTCACCACAAAGTCATCTGCGCCCATATCCAGGAAACGCACATGTTCATCTTCATCGCCGTCATCGCAAAGCATAAGTACGGGGACGCGCGAAAACTCGCGCAGCCGTTGCAACAATTCCGCGCCCGACATATCGCCCGCGTCGGTCGCGAGCAAAATCAAGTCGGGTTCTTCCAGATCAAGCTGGCGCAGGAATTGCAGACCATGATTGACGATATGTGTTCGGTAGCGCTGCTCCTCAAGGTTGGCGCGCAGGTAGCGGGCCATGCGCGGGTCATTTTCCACCACCACCACTTTTTCGCGCGTATTGGAGAGCAGCGGCCCTGTGCGCGCTAGAGGCAGTGGGCCGCTCGCGACAGATGTTGCTGTGGTAGTGGAAAGGGATGCCGGAGCTTGTCGTGAGGCATGGAGCTGCGGGGTGGGGAAAAAAGGAAGAGTGAAGTAAAATGTCGTACCATGTCCGATGCCTGCCGATTCCGCCCAGATATTGCCGCCGTGCGCCTCAATGGTAGCGCGCGCCGCCGCCAGCCCCAGACCACTGCCGATAGTGCGTTCTCCTTGACCCTCGTCCCTTTGTTCCTCTGTGGCCTGCTGCACGCGATAAAAACGATGGAAAATGCGCTCTAGATGCTCAGGCGCGATGCCTGTGCCCTGGTCGGTAACGCTGAGGCGCAGTTCAGATGCGCTGCATTCAAGCTGGATTTTTATAACACTGCCTACCTGCGAGTAGATCACGGCATTATTGAGCAGTTGATTGATGGTCTGTTCGACGCGCAGCGCATCACACTGCATGATGAGCGTTTCCTCTGGAATACGCAGGATGAAGCTATGACGCGGCGCATTCTTGCGCCAGCGTTCGACCAGTTGCTCCAGCAGCTCTACAAGGCGCACTTCTGAGAAGCGCAATTGCTGCACACCCGCGTCGAGCCGCCAGACATCCAGCAGGGTGTTGAGCACGTCATGCAGCCTGTCCGCCTGGGTATCGATCATCTGCAACATTTCGCGCAGCATGGCAGGCTCCCAGCGCAGGCTATTCCCCAGCAGGGTCGTGGCGCAGCCCTTGATGATCGCCAACGGCGTCTTCAGTTCATGCGCGGCAAGCGCCAGCGTCTCACTGCGCGACTGTACCGAGGCGCGTTCCAGCGTTACGTCATCGAGCAATACGCCTCGTCCCAGGAAATGACCCGGCTCGTCGCGCACAGGAAAGCTCTGCACTCGTAGCCAGCCGCATCCACTCACAGCCGCATCCGCCAGGGGCAGGTCTGCGGCCTGCTCTTGCTCTGGATGCAGCCAGAGACGGTCGAGTTCGATTTGCGCGCTATTGGGGTAAGCAGCCAGTGCGAGAAGTTGCTTGCGAACATCAAAGATAGGCTGCTCCAGCATCTCGCGTAAGCTGATACCAAGCAGGCGTTCCGCGCTTGGATTGGAGTAGGCAACTTGCTCTTTGTGATCAAGCAGGATGAGGCCGCTGCGCATGTTAGTTGCTACCCCGGCCAGTACAGCGTGTGGATGCATTGAATCGGTTGATCCTGCTGCATCGTCCAGAGCGCCATTCATATCGGTTTAGTACCTTTCCCGCCTGCCATATAGTGGACTCAATGTATTGTATCCCTACGGATATTCTAGCAAACAGGTCAAGGTTACTTTTGAGAGAATTAATGACCGGCAACAAAGGCTAGCATCACGATCAAGACAAGGTGCAGCAGCATCGCAATGCCGAAACCCCAGGCCATCACGATAATCCAGGTGCGATCAGAGAATGGCTTGTGAGTAGGCGCATAGATATAAGGCGAGCGCTCGGCAGCCACAATGCCGATGGCGATGCGCAGGCGCAGCGGGGAGAGTACAGGCGAACGACGCATTTCCACGAGCAGCAACTGGTGGCAGCGTTTGCAAAGGGTCCAGGACTGGCGAGGTTCGGGAACGCCCACCGGCTCCATCATAGGCATCGCGTTGAACCAGATACGATGCATACAGATTGAACAGCGAACGATACCCCTGTTTCTGTCATTGCGCAACTCTTCATTCTGCGCGTCAACGGTTGCTTCGCTGCCCGTCTCGCCTCTTTCGGTGTCTTTCACGTCTCGCTGTCCTTTGTAGGTTAGTCTCTATAGGAATTGTACCATATAAAATGACAAATTTTCGCGGTAGTCCCTTCATGGCGATCCCTTGCGGTCGCCATGCCGTCAATTCTTTCCTGGCGCGGACATTTAAATCACTTGCCAGGGGCGAAGATCTCTTTCCTAGCTGATGCTCAATGTCACCGTCACTGTCTGCGAAATTCCCCCTGGCGCGGTAAAGTCCACCGTCGCCGTATAAGTCCCGGCCGTCAGTGCGCCAACGGTCACATTGAATGATGGAGTAGAGGTACTGCCAGCCGCGTCTCTGCCCGTTGTGGGTGAGACCGTTAACCAGGATGACGAGGTCGAGGGTGAGTATACAGGCGCGCCTGCCGTCCAGGTGAGGGTGCCTCCGCCTGTATTGGTAATCGTGATGGGTTGTGGTGTCGGGTTGGCTCCTACCGTCGTCGTAAATGCCAGGGTGGTTGCGCTCAACTGCATAGCAGGCGGCGGTGGCGGCGCGGCGATATGGATGGAGATCGGCACAGTTGCCGGGCTGCCGCTCACAGCACTGCCCGTCAGTGGATCGGTTGCGCTAACAGTGACGCTGGTCGACACCGTTGTGCCGCCTGCCAGTCCGGTGGCATTAACGCTGATGGTAACGGTGGTACTCGCTCCCGCTGCCAGTTTCCCGCTGCTTGCTGATGAGATACTCACATAGCTCGGCGCATTGGCTGCCAGCGCCGCGCTCCAGTTGAGCGGCTCACCCCCGGTGTTTTTGATGGTGATCGTTTGTGAATAGATGCCCGTGGTGACATTGAATGTGAGTGCGGCAGGGCCAGCAGTGAGCGCCGGTGCAGACACCACGTTGAGATTGACGGTTTCCATTCGCGGGCTGCCGCTGATGGCCATGCCGGTACTATCCACTCCCGCCAGCGAGATTGTACCCGTGTATTTACCGGCTGCTAGCGCGGCTGATGTCACGCTGATAGTGAAAGTGGTCGCGCGATTAGTGGCAATCGTGGCTGAAGCAGGCGTGACCGCCAGCCAGCCGCTCCCGCTGGCCATAGTTACAGTAGGTGTGATCGTGACATTGCCTGAACAGCTGCCAATTATGCCTATCGTGAAGCTTTTCGTGTGAGGATTCTGGCCTGCCTCGACTGTGAAGTTCCGGGCCGCGACCGAAGGCGCTTGCAAAGTACAAGGGGATTGCACCGTCAGATTGACCGTGACTACCTGCGGCTTACCAACGGGCTTATTAGTAACACTGTCGGTTGCGCTGATGGCGACACTGCCAGTATAGGAGCCAGCCGCCAGGCCAGCATTCGCAATGCCAACCATTGTCAGTGACGAGGCATTGATACCGACGGTACCGCCAGCCGGGGTCGCTGTGAGCCACGAGCCGCCAGCCGGGATAGCGGTCCAGTTCAATGTATTCCCGCATGCCCCACTCGCGCGAACAGTAATTTGCTGCGCCGCGGGCGCGGGCTGCCCGCTCACACTCTGGAAGGTGAGTGCGGGCAAAGACGTTGCGATGGAGCAAGGGGCCTGTACAGTAAATGTTACCGGCAGTGTTTGTGGGCTGCCCGCCGCAGCATGGCCGTAACCGTCTGTCCCGGTAATAGTAATCGAGCCGTTGTACGCTCCTGGAATCAGTGTTTGTAACGGTGTGAATGTCACAGTGATATTGGCACTCTGGTGCGAATTCAACGTGCCAGACGCGGGAGTGGCTGCCAGCCATGCGCCGCCGGCACTTGTTACGGCCGCTGCATTCCAGGCGAGTGTTCCCCCGCCAGAGTTGGTCAGGGTAATGGTCTGCGCCGCTGGCGCTTGCCCGATGACACCATTGGTATTAAACAACGCGGGCGCGCTGGCCATGATGGGCGTCGTCGGCTGCCCTATGATTAGCGTGACAGGCAAAGTCTGGTTTCCCGCCGCCGAACTCAGGACGAGCGAGCCGCTGTAGTTGCCCGGCGTAAGTCCGGTTACGTTGATGCTGACTTTGGGAGTGGCCGGCGTCGTCCCACTGGACGCGCTAATGCTCAGCCACTGAGCCCCGCTGCTTGTAGTGGCAGAGGCAGCCCAGTTTAATGGGGCGGAACATCCCTGATTAGCAGCCACGCTGATGGCTTGCGCATTTGGCCCTGCCTGCAAATACGCCGACGTGAAAGTGAGCGCGCCAGGCGAGACCTGGATGGCGCATTGCGGCACAATCGTCACGCTTACGTAGATCGTTTGTGAGCCATTGACAACCGGCTGCGATCCCTGGCTGGAGAATGTTACCGAGCCATAATAGACACCGGGCAAAAGCTGGCTGCTATTTACGGCGATGGTTACAGGCTGGCTATTACCCTTTGTTACTGTGCCAGATTGCGGAGAAACATTGAGCCAGTTTGATCCATCGTTGGTCGCACTGGTTGCGCTCCACTGCAAGGGCGCCACGCCCGGATTACTGACCGTCGCAACCTGAGACGCCGGGCTAGCGCTGCCATCAACGCCAGAGAACGAAAGCACGACTGGAGTCACTTGCAGTACAGCCTGGTGTCCCGGCTGTAACTGCGTAACCTGCATCTTGACAGTAAGTCGAATTTGCCCTGCGTTCGAAGTGAAGATCACTGCGGCGGTATAGGACCCGACCTGCAGGTTAGAGCGATCGCATCCCAGCGTAATCTGCATCGATTGTTCACCGGCGACAGTGCCGCTTGCTGGACTGAGCAAAAGCCAGGGCTGTGTAGCGGTTGATTGCCAGGTTATTTCCTCTCCTCCAGCATTTAACAGCGTAATCGTCTGTGTGCTGTCGCTAGCCTGGTCGCCAGAGCCAAAATCGACGCTGCTGGTAGAAAGCGCGAAGTGCGCAGGACGCAGCGAGGAGCTAATGCCCGTTACTATAATAGTGGTGCTGGCAGTTTTGTGCAAACGCGCATCTTCCGCTCGAATGGTATGCGGGCCTGCCGTCCATGAAGCATCTATACTCACTGAATCACTGAATGAGCCGTTCGCATCTGTGGTGATGTACGACGCGCCGCTCGTATCAACGATCGGAATGGTGGCGTCGCGCGTCAGTCCGACTCGAACGCGCGGGCTAAAATGCGAGCCGCGCAGCGTAACCCTATCACCTTGAGCTATGCTGTACGGCGTTGCCTGTAATGACATCACATTATTAGTTGGCGACGGGTTGCGACCGAGAGAAACATAAACTCCGAATGCGCCGCCCAGCAATAATGCCACTATCACTAGCGCAGTGATCCAGCCGGTCATGCGCGGCATAAAAGATGTGCGCGGATGCCTGTTATTATTGGCGGGCGGTGGCATAAAAGCCGTCCGGGGAACCCGAGCGACACGCCTTATAGGAGTACCATTTGTTATGGGGAAGATCGGTGTTAGCGGGGTGGCAGGCACATGCGGGGGCGTATCGGTGGGCGCTGGCGTCGATGGTAAATCCTGTACAGACACATAGGGAGACTTGCGAGTCACGACCTTTTGCCAGGTAGCGCGGCGCTGCATTTCGTCTTCGGATACTATCTCTTCCGCTTCTGTCTCTTCCGGCCAATCCTCGACAAATATATGCCCATTGGAATTGTTGTCTATCGCCGGGGCGGCAGCTAAAGGCGCATTAAGCGCGCCCACCTGGGACTGTGAGCGGTCAATGCGCTGTGTTTCATCGGGATCACTCTGCCCTATTTGATAAAATGAGGGCGTTTTGAGTGAGCCAGGGTGTTGATATTTTGAATAATTCTTCTTACTAACGGTTTCACCAGCAGCACTTAGAGAATTTACCTGTGATGATACAGGCCGTCCACAATTTGCGCAGTATTGGGCGGTCCAGGGAAGCGGTGTACTACATTGTGGGCAGAGTATAATTCGCACTGCTTTTCCCTCTACATGTGCATGACGTTCCTCCCCTTATGAAGTGTACAAAAAGATAAGCCGTTTGTCAACGTTTATCAGGTTTGTTCAATATAACCTGGTACTAGACTAATGCGTGCGGATTGCTCTTCATATTCACAGCCGCCAGAAAATCCAACAAGAACGCTCGACAATCATAACCATGCTCAACTTGCCACAGGGCGATAGCAAACGATGTTCTGGCAGCCCACCGGTAGATTCTCTCGATAAGTTGAGCATCCATTTCCAGGCCATACGCTGCAAAAAATTCGCGCCAGCTATGTTGCGTAACATACCACCAGAGCAACAAACCTGTCATTCTGAGCGCAGCGAAGAATCTCCGTGAGGGTCGGCGAGAGATTCTTCGCTGCGCTCAGAATGACCCCTTCCCCTGGCTGATGCTTGTCCTCAAAAACCTCCCCGTGTAAGGACCGGTGTACGCTCCGCCCTGGAAAATTGTGCTTGAGTTAACGCTTATAAAGGTGTACCCTTGCGGTCGCCCTGATTAAAGTCCCTGTTTACCACTTGTCCCAGTGTAGAACGTCATCCATTGGAACACGCGCTCCGGGCTTGAACTCCGTCCCCAGCGTATAGGCAATGGGGATCATCGCTGCCTGCACTACCTTCTCATAAGGCACGCCAAGCACCCCTGCCGCTTCTTGCTCGAAAAAGAGATGCACGCTGGTCCAGCACGTTCCCAATCCGCGCACTCGCGCAGCCAGCATAAAGCTCCATGTGGCAGGGAGCAGCGACCCCCACCATACAGCCTGCACAGCGGCGGCCATACCATCGACATCGGCGCGTCCATAGCCGCAGGGAATGAGCATAGCCGGGACTTCGCGCATGTGCTCGGCCAGGTAGTTAGCGGATTCGGCAACTTTGGCGAGCGTGGCGAGACGGTCGGGCGTCATTCTTTTGCTCTGCGCTGCTCTTGCCGAAGCTTGTATTTGCAGGTAAACCGCCCAGCCCTTCTTATATATCTCTCCTAATGCCTGTATTTGCTGGCGATCCGTTACTATGATGAAATGCCAGTTCTGACGATTACCTCCCGTGGGAGCCTGCACCGCTATCTCCAGGCATTCGCGCAGCAGTTCCGGTTCGACCGGGCGCGAAAAGTCAAGCCGCTTGCGCACCGAGCGCGTAGTGGTGAGCAGCTCATCAGGTGAAAGGTTGAGCATAGACATGATATGTTTCTCCCGAACTCTAAAGATTGTGATGGCGACCGCCTGAGCATCCCCCACGGTTTTGGACGGAGGGCGACCGCAAGGGTCTCCACCCCTCATCTACTCAACCCCCGCCCTTACAATGACTACGACGGGGGATTGAAGGCGTTCATTGTAGGGGCGACCCTCGCGGTCGCCCTCCAACATTCTTCCTGAAATGTTGTGTTTATACAGCTACATTCGTTGAGCGGCTGTATGGTTTTTCCGGATCGATCAGGACGTTTACGCAGGCGGGCAGACCGGACGCGAAAGCGCGTTCGAGGGCCGGGCGAATCTCTTCTGGCCTCTCTACCAGCTCGCCGTAGCCGCCCAGGGCTTCGACCATTTTATCGTAGCGAATGCGCGGCGAAAGTTCGGCGGCAGTTGTGTGCCCAACAATGGCGCGCTGCGGGTGCTTGATCTGGCCCCATGCTCCGTCGTTGCCGATGATGGAGACGATGGGCAGTTTCTGGCGCACCATGCTTTCAAATTCCATGCCATTGAGTCCAAAGGCGCCGTCGCCATGCAGGATCAAGACTCGTTTGCCGGGGCGAGCAATCTGCGCGGCCATGGCGAAGCCCGTACCGGTTCCCAGGCAGCCCATGGGGCCAGGATCGAGCCAGTAGCCCGGCTTATGCACGTTGATGACCCTGCCGCCATAGCTGACGATATCACCGCCATCGCCTACGACGGTGGTATCTTCGTCGATGAAGTCACGAATTTCGCGACAGAAACGCATTGGATGAATAGGTACAGCATCGGAACTCATCAGAGCGTCATCGCGCTCCTGCGCTTTGCGCTCCTCGCCGCGAATATGCGCCAGCCAGTCGCCAGCCGTAGTGGCCCGATTTATCGCGCCCCTCGACTGTATGGCCTCGGTCAACTGGCACATGCTCAGACCAACGTCCCCAACCAGCGCTGCGGCTGCTCCCCGGTTGACGCCTACATCCTCGCCCGCCAGGTCGAACCAGATCACATTTGCCCCGGCAGGAATGAGCGGCGGCTGCCCGTGATTGAGGCGGAAGTCCATGCGCGTGCCAATTGCCAGGATGGTGTCCGCGCCCTCCAGTGCCTTGCGGCGCGATGCGCTGAAGAATAACGGGTGTGTTGGCGGGAGGCAGCCGCGGCCCGCGCCGTTGAGATAGACGGGCGCGTTGAGGCGTTCCGCCAGCAGGCGCAGCAGCTCGGCGGCATCGCACCACCACACGGCTGTCCCCGCCATAATGACCGGGCGCTGCGCCTTTTCCAGCAGCGCGGCAGCCTGGACAACCATGTCAGGATCGGGCGCGGTGCGACCATTGTAGCGATAGTGCGCTGGTGTACCAGGGTCGAACAACGTGTCGGTATCGGCAAAATTGTTCAGTACATCCATCGGCATTTCCAGGAAAGCCGGGCCGGGCTTGCCGCTCAACATCTGGCGAAAAGCCGAGGCGGTATACTCGCCCAGGCGCGCCGTCTCATGCACGGTGCGCGCCCATTTGGTGATGGGACGCAGCAGGTCGATCTGATTCATTTCCTGCAGCGCGCCGCGATCCCACAAACCCAGGGGAGCCGCGCCGCCAATCACCAGAATCGGGCTGCCCGCGAGATAGGCATTCGCCACGCCGGTCACGCCGTCGGTTACACCTGGACCTGCTGTTAAAAGCGCGACGCCGGGTTTGCGCGTGGCTTTGGCCCAGCCCTCGGCAGCATGCACCGCCGCCTGTTCGTGCCGCGTATCCACTACCCGGA
>DATGGW010000118.1:0-23714 GCA_035308345.1 Ktedonobacteraceae bacterium
ATACGTGTGGGTCGCGCCGCATCTCCTCGGCTAACGCTTCACGAATGGCCTGGCCCAGCGTGATTTCTCGCACACTCTGATCCGCGTTCTGACTCACCGTTGTGCTATTCGTACTAGGCATAGACATCTTGCTCCACCTCGCTTACCTCTGGATAGGGCGCATTCAGCGCAAACTGCTCTCCCGACTCGATCTCCGCTCGCACTCGCTGCTCGATCTGCTCAAACGTCCCCTTATCGGCCATCCCCTGCTCAATCATCCAGTCTGCCAGCAGTTTCAGCGGATCGCGTTCAGTCTTCCAATGCTCTTCCTCTTCTTTGGAGCGGTAGTAGGAGCGCTGGATGTCGCCTACATGGTGTCCAAAATAGCGGTACGTGTTGCACAACATAAAAGCAGGCCCATCGCCTCGACGCGCCCGCTCAACCAGCCGCTGCGCCGTTTCATATACGACTCGCACATCCTGCCCATCAACTTCTTCCGTCAGGATACCAAAGGCCCTGGCCCGCGCGCCCATCTCGCCTGCCGTCGTTTCCAGGTTATGCGTATATTCGTTGTACTGGTTGTTCTCACACACGTAGATCACCGGAAACTTCCACAGCGAGGCCATATTCATTACCTCGTAGAGCATCCCCTGACCAAGCGCTCCATCACCAAAGAAGCACACCGCTACCTGCTCACTACCGCGCATCTTGATCGACATCGCCGCCCCCGTCGCAATACCCGCGCTCCCGCCCACGATGGCATTCGCGCCCAGGTTGCCCGTATCCTGGTCCGCGATATGCATCGAGCCACCCTTGCCGCGACAATAGCCAGCCTCCTTGCCCAATAGCTCCGCAAACATGCGGTCTACCGACGCCCCCTTCGCCAGGCAATGCCCATGCCCTCGATGCGTGCTCGTAATATAATCATCTTGCCGCAGCGCCTGGCACACCCCTACCGCAATCGCCTCTTCTCCGCTGTACAGGTGAGCCAATCCCGGCATCTTCGCAGTCAGATACAACTGGTTCACATGCTCCTCGAAAAGCCGGATCTTCAGCATCTGCTCGTACATCACCAGCCAACGGCCCTGTCCCGTATCGACAGTTCTAGATGTTTCAGACTGTACCATATATTTCTCTCCGTAGGGGCCACCATCCAGGGCGGGGACCAAGGGCTGGGTGCCAGGGTCGCCCGTACCCTGCTCCGAAGCGACTGGCGAAGCCGTATAGGGTACGGGCGCGGGCTTGTCCGCGCCCTGGTCCCTGCTGCTTGTGGTTGTTCGCCCGCTATTGGTCGCCCTGGAACCTTACAAATCAACACCAGCCATACGCGCCAGCACCTTATACACGATCGCGAAATCGTGCTGCGCCAAACCCATTGCGCGCGCCGCCGTCAGAAACTGATTGCTCAGCGCCACGCTTGGCAGCGCCACATCCAGCTCCCGGCCCAATTCCTCCGCCAGCAGCATATCTTTCTGCATCATATTCACATTGAACCATACCTCTTCCGGCATATCCAGGATGAGCGGCGTGCGATACTTCAGCGCGGGCGAAGCAATCACACTGTTCAGCATCACCTCCAGCGCCGTCTCAACCGGCACACCCCCCTTAATCGCCAGCAACAGTCCCTCGCAAAAACCCACAAATTGCACCTGCAGGTTCAGGTTGATCGCAATCTTCATCAGCACCGCCTGCCCATTAGCGCCCACGTAGTTCACCTTCGGCCCGATATCCAGCAAAATGGGCTTCACACGTTCAAACGTCGCCTCGTCACCGCCCACCATCAACGACAGGTTGCCCTGCTCGAGCGTAACCACTGTGCCCGATACCGGCGCATCCAGCATGCGCGCGCCTTTTGCGGCCACCTGCGCGGCCAGGTGGCGCGAGGCCGCCGGGCTGACCGTACTCATATCAACGTATATTTTGCCCTCGCCCAGGCCCGCCAGGATGCCATCTGGCCCATTAAATACCTCGTGCAGAACCGCAGTATTCGTCACCATGCTGAATACTACATCTGCCGACTCGGCTACTGCTCGCGGCGACTCTCCCCAGCGCATGCCCGCGTCCAGCAGCCATTGCGCCTTCGACTTTGTGCGATTATATCCGGTCACAGTGTGTCCTGCCCCCAGCAATCGCCTGGTAACGCGGCCACCCATGACCCCCAATCCGACAAATCCAAGCTTAGCCATAACTCCCTCCGCTTACATCTTCGCGCACCTGCCGCAGGTGAGAACTCATCGCCGCCCGCGCCGCCTCTGGGTCACCCCTGATAACGCTCTCAAGGATACGCCTGTGATGCACCTGTCCCCGCTGCGGGCCGCCCTCGATATCAAAAACTTGTTTCCGCTGCTCGCTCAGCAGGTTAACAATAGAGTTTACCAGGATAATAATAAGCGCATTTTGCGTCGCCTGCGCCAGCGCCTCGTGAAAACGGTTATCCGCCGCAATATAGGCGTCCGCGTCCTCCAAACTCTCGTCCATCATCTTCACCGCCTCCCGCATCGCCGCAACCTCTTTTTCCGTAGCGCGCGCCGCAGCCAGCGCCGCGATCTCCGTCTCAAGAATCTCTCTTACCTCAACAAGGCTATTCGAGCCGCCTACTTCCCCTAACTTCAATCGCATCACCAGCCCGATTGAGTCCTGCATCGCCGCGTGTGAGCCGTCGATAACGATAGTGCCTCTGCCAGGGCGCATATCCACCAGCCCCTTCTGTGCCAGGATTTTCATCGCCTCGCGCACCGCCGTGCGACTCACCTGAAACTGCTCAGCCAGCTCACGTTCAGTCGGCAGACGATCCCCACTGCGCAATTCACCATCCAGAATCCGCCTCTCGATTTGCACAGCTACCTGCTCAAAAACTTTCACCGACTGAATTGGAGTGTACATGCATCCTCCCGAACGCCCGACATTGCCTGGCACGCCTCTTCAGGCGCATTGGACAAATCACATGATTGTTCAATCATCATACCAAACTCTTCCTCCTAAGTCAAGTTTTTCCCCCATTATCAGACCTTTGGGATAAGACTTCCCGTGAGCGGACTGGAGAGCGGTCCCTGGCTGTCATCCTTCGCGGAGTTTACCCTTGAGCGAAGCGAAGGATGACAGGCTTTCTCTTCAAACGTCTGCCAAATTATCTATGGGAAAAGATGCTATGATGAGAAGGAGCCATCAAGCAACAGCAGTCGCCTGTTGCCCTGGTGACTTCGCAGTTGACGCTCTGCCCTATATAGTGCTAAAATATATCCTAGTGAATAAGTCGGAATAATATGGCTGCGCATGGATGTCACAGCACAATTCTGTAGGGGCTGCGTTTGTCCCTGTCCGGACTCTAGACGAGGAGGAGAAGACCATGTGGTTACAAGTGTCGACTAAAGGTGAATATGGCGTGCGCATCATGGTCGATCTCGCTCGTCACTATGGCGAACGCCCCCGCTCGCTCACCGATATCGCCCAGGCGGAGATGTTGCCGCTGGCCTACCTGGAGCAACTGGCAAAACTGCTGCGTGAAGCGCAGCCACCCTTGCTAGTCAGCACGCGCGGCGCGCGCGGGGGTTATTCTCTCAGTCGCAGCCCCGTAGACATCACCATGGGTGAGGTTTTGCGCGTCCTGGAAGGACCAATCGCCCCCATGATCTGTGCCACCGAAGGCGAGATGACCGAGATTTGCGTCAAACTTGGCACGTGCAAAATTCAACAGTTGTGGTCCAAAGTGCGCGACGCCGTGGCCCACACTATCGATACCATGACCCTGGCAGAGTTGATGGGCGATCCAGCACAAGAGCAGCCATCCACTGCTCAATTTATTGCTATATCTAACATTCGCGTGGCGCATGCCACCGCCGAATAAATGCGGGATTGTTAAGGGCGCAGCCCTTAACCAGGGTGTGGGGTGTCCCCACCTTTACTCAAAAATCACGCAGAGCGTCAAGCGGGATTGTTAAGGGCGCAGCCCTTGACCGGGGTGTGGGGTGTCCCCACCTTTACTCAAAAATCACCCGCGAGGGTGAGAAATATATAACAGGAGGACATGTATTCCTAATGGAATCAGAACTGATTATTAAAAACCTTCATGCCAATATTGAAGGCAAACCCATCCTTCGTGGTGTTGACCTGCTCGTCAAGCAGGGCCAGGTGCATGCGCTCATGGGACCCAATGGCTCCGGCAAAAGTACGCTCGCCAACGTCATTATGGGCAATCCAAAGTATGAAGTCACCGATGGCGAAATCTGGTTTAATGGTGAGAATATACTGGAGTATTCTCCTGATCGCCGCGCGCGCATGCGCCTCTTCCTGGCGTTCCAGTATCCAATGTCCATCCCCGGCGTCAGCGTAGCCAACTTCCTGCGCCGTTCGCTTGAAGCGGTGCGCGAGGGCAACAAGCCCCTTGAGGAAGGCGACAATCCCACCGGCAAAGCCACGAAGCGCAAGAGTATTCCCCCCGGTGAGTTCCGCAAATTGATGCAGGAGAAGATGCGCCTGCTGAAGGTAGACAATAGTTTTATCAATCGCTCTATCAATGATGGCTTCTCCGGCGGCGAGAAGAAACGCGCCGAGATTCTACAAATGGCCCTGCTCGAACCGGAAATCGCCCTCATGGATGAGACCGACTCCGGCCTGGATATCGATGCCCTCAAGATCGTCTCCGAGAGCGTCAACGCCCTGCGCGGCCCGAACCTGGGCATCTTGCTCATCACCCACTACCAGCGCATACTCGATTACATCACTCCCGATTTTGTGCATGTCATGTACGATGGACGCATCGTCCTGTCCGGCGGCCCCGAACTGGCTCACGAACTGGAAGCGAAGGGCTACGAATGGCTCAAACCCTCCGACGAAGAGAACGGGGTGATGGTCAATGGCTAATCACTTCCCGCCAGGCTTCTCGCGCAGCGCGCTGGAGGAACTTTCGCGTCTCAAGAGCGAGCCTGCATGGATGCTACAAAAACGCTTGCAAGCCTGGGATTTCTACGAACAGGCCCCCTTTCCGCTTGGTCGGCGTGGAGACCTGGGTACGCTGCGTATATTCTCGAATTTCAAGTTCCAGCAGCTTACTCCCTATGTACCCTCCGACGCCCACGACGTACTGCCGCCTGCCATCGCGCAATCTTTGCAAGAGGCGCTGGTCGATCAACGCTCCGGCCTGAGCGTGCAGCATAACGCATCCGTCGTGAAGGCGGAACTTTCTGAAGCATTGAAACAGCAGGGTGTCATCCTGACCGACCTCGATAGCGCTGTGCGCGACTATCCTGACCTGGTGCAGCGCTACTTCATGACCGATTGCGTTCCCTTTGATAGCACAAAATATACCGCCCTGCACGCGGCTTTCTGGAGCGGCGGCGTCTTCCTTTATATCCCGAAAGGCGTGGATATCGAAGACCCCATTCTGGCGCAAATCTGGCTGGATACGCCCGCCTCAGCGGTCTTCGCGCACACTCTGATTATCGCTGAAGACCTGAGCAGCGTGCGCTACGTTGAGGAACACAGCTCCGCCATTGAAGGCGACCAGCCCTCGCTTTTGAGCAGCGTAGTCGAGGTATACGTCAAGAACGCGGCGCATGTCGAGTTCAGCAACATGCAGGATCTCGGTCAGAATGTCTGGACAATTACGAATAAGAATGCCGTGCATGAAAAAGATGGCAGCACCACCTGGGTGCTGGCCGATCTCGGCAGTCATGCCATGCTCTCTCATATTGGCGTCGGACTGCAGGGCAATGGCAGCGCCGGCGAACTGGTGGGCGTCTTCTTCACCGACCACGACCAGCGTTACTCCATCAATACATTGTCAAACCACGTGGGTACCGCGACCAACGCCGAGACGCTGGTGAAAGGCGTCTTGACCGGCGAATCGCGCGTCGAGTTCGACGGCATGATTCGCGTGCAGCCTAACGCGCAGCAGACCGCCTCGTTTCTCTCGGATCACACCCTGCTGCTGAGTGATAATTGCCGCGCCGAGTCAATTCCCGGCCTGGAGATCGGAGCTAACCAGGTGAGCGCGAGTCACGGCGCGACTACCGGCAGGATCGATGATGAGCAACTCTTCTACCTGATGGTGCGCGGCATCGCGCGTGAAGAAGCCGAGCGTATCATCGTGCAGGGTTTCTTCGAGCCAGTTTTGCAGCGCATCCCATTGGAGAACCTGCGCACCCGCCTGCGCCGCAGCATCGTGCTGCGCATGAGCGACGGCTACGAAAGCGAGACCGACACCTGGATCGACGCCCAGGAACGCTGGGAAGTCGAAGGCGTCGACGAATACGCCGTCTCGCTCGATATCCCGGCCAAAGAAGAAGAAATCCAATTGGCGGAATATTAGGGGTGACTGATCAGAGCGGGGCTATGGAATATGATACTGTAATGCGGAAAAGAGGTGGTATGGCCGAGGGCAACCGCAATGGTTCCCACCCATCCACCCAACCACTCCCGCTTTACAATGACTACGATGGTAGGTAGAACGTTCATTGTAAGGGCGGGGGATAGAGAGGATGTCGGGTGGAGACCCTTGCGGTCGCCCTCGTCCTTGTTGTGAGGTAACATATGACGACAGTACAACAAAAGACGCGCAGCGCGACAGAGATTCGCCAGGATTTCCCCATATTGTCGCGCCAGGTACATGGCAAGCCGCTGGTATACCTGGACAGCGCGGCCAGTTCGCAGAAGCCGACCGCCGTGATCGAGGCCATGAGCGTGTACTATGAAACCACTCATGCCAATGTGCATCGCGGCGTCTACGAGCTTAGCGAAGAAGCAACCGTGCGGATGGAAAAGGCGCGTGTCAAGGTGGCCCGCTTTATCAATGCTCGTCACAGCAAACAGGTCATATTCACGCGCAATACCACCGAGAGCATCAACCTGGTGGCTTATAGCTGGGGCAGCGCCAACATTGCGGCGGGCGATTTGATTATACTGACGGAGATGGAGCATCATAGCAACCTGGTTCCCTGGCAATTGCTGGCGCAGCGCACGGGGGCGCGTCTTGAATTTGTACCCATCACCAACGATGGTTTACTGCGCCTGGATGTATACGAGCAGCTTTTGCAGCAGCAGCCGAAGCTGGTGGCCTTCACCCACGTGTCCAACGTGTTGGGAACCATCAACCCGGCTCGTGAGATGATCGCGTCGGCGCACGCCGTTGGCGCGACGGTCTTGCTCGATGCGGCGCAGAGTATACCCCATATGCCCGTCGATGCGCAGGCGCTTGATGCCGATTTCCTCTGCTTCAGTTCGCATAAGATGCTGGGACCAACGGGCATCGGCGTCTTGTATGGTAAACGCGACCTGCTAGAAGCCATGCCTCCATTTATGGGCGGCGGCGATATGATACGCACCGTGAGCCTGCGCGCATCCACCTGGAACGATCTTCCCTGGAAGTTCGAGGCAGGCACACCCGCCATCGCAGAAGCCATCGGCCTGGGAGCAGCCGTCGATTATCTCAACGCTCTCGGCCTGGAACATGCGCGCGAACACGAAGAAACCATCACCGCCTATGCCATGCAGCAGTTACAGCAGGTGCCAGGTCTGACCATCTACGGCCCGGACGCATCGCAGCGCGGCGGCGTCATCTCATTTACCCTGGGCGATATACATCCGCACGACCTGGCCTCCATCCTCGATCAAGAGGTTGGAGTAGCCATTCGCGCCGGGCATCACTGCGCGCAGCCACTCATGCAACGCCTCGGCCTGTCCGCCACCGCGCGCGCCAGCTTCTACGTCTATACCATCCCAGAAGAAATCGACACGCTCGTACAGGGACTGCACAAAGCGTTGGCGATATTTAATTTGTAAATCGTAGTCATTATAAGGGCCCGGGTGGTTAGGGGCGGGAGCGCCAGGGTGGATGTGGGAAGACCCTTGCGATCGCCCTCGTCCTCCTGTGATCGCTCGAAAGTGTGGGTGAGAGTCAGGTGATTGCCCTCACATATCGGAGAATCATCTATGTCAATGGACTATCGTGAATATATCCTGGATCATTACCGCAATCCGCGCAACTACGGAAAGCTGGAAAATCCTGACGCGCACGCCGAAGACTCCAATCCCCTGTGCGGCGACCAGCTCGCAATAGATTTGCAGATCGAGGGAGACCAGGTCACCGAGGTGCGCTTCCAGGGGCGCGGCTGCGCCATCAGCCAGGCAGCGGCATCCATGCTTTCGGAGATGATCGAAGGCAAACCAGTCGAGGAGGTCGTGCAACTCGGCAAAGACGACGTGTTGGACGCGCTTGGCATCCCCATCAGTCCCGCGCGCACCAAGTGCGCCTTTTTATCGCTGCGCGTGCTACATCGCAGCCTGGCGCTGGCAGGTCTCGAAAAACCCAAAGAAGATGAAGAGGAATAGATATGCGCCTGCAAGATCAAGTCGCCATTATCACCGGCGTCAGCCACGCCGGGCAGGTTGGTTTCGCGCTGGCCTCGGCTTTCGCGCGCGCTGGGGCAAAGCTGGCTATCAGCTCGCGCAGCCCAGAACGTGTGAGCTCGCGTGCTGAGGAAATGCGGGCAACAGGCGCGGACGTAATTGGTGTCCCGGCTGATCTGACGAGCGAAGAAGGCGCTAATGCACTCACCCAGCAAACTGTAAAGCGCTATGGACGCATCGACATCCTGGTAAACCTGGCCGGTGGTCTCACAAAGTTTGGTCCGTCCGATGAATTAAGCCTGGCCGATTGGGAAGCAGAACTGAACAACAACCTGCGTTCCACATTTCTTTGCTCGCGCGCTGTCTGGCCGGTCATGAAGCAGCAGGGAGGCGGCAGCATCCTGAATTTCAGCACAGCGGGCGGCGTGATGGGCGCCAGCGCGAATATGCTGGCCTACAACTGCGCCAAAGCGGGCGTGGACGCGCTCACCCGCACCCTCGCCAGAGAAGGGAAAAACGTTGGCATTCGTGTCAACTCGCTTGGCCCCGGCCTGATCGTAACGCAGTCAAATCTAGACTCCATGAAACCAACGGCGGAAGACCTGCAAAAGAAATGGGTCACCAAAGAGCAGGTAATCGAAGCCGCCCTGTTCCTGGTTTCATCCGCGAGCGACGGCGTGACAGGCGCACTATTACCAGTTCAGGGTAGGGGCATATAAAATAGATGACAGATTTTATAAAGGTCGCGCAAGTTGATGATCTGGATGATGGCGAGTTGATGGCGGTCGAAATAGATGGCGAACCAGTCTGCCTGGCGAAAGTGGAGGGCTGCATCTTCGCCTTTACCGATAACTGCACGCATATAAGCGGACCCCTCAACGAGGGTGAACTCGATGGTGATGTGTTGACCTGCCCCTGGCATGGCGCGCAGTACAACGTCCGCACAGGCAAAGTGCTGCGCGGCCCGGCTCGCCAGGATATCGCCACCTACCCTGTCAAAATCGAAGACAACGCCATCTTTGTCAGCCTGCCCGATGAATAACTCAGCGTCACCAACAATCGTAGTGGCGAGCCTTTATGGTCGCCCGCCTTCTCGCAGCGGTGAAGCCGGGTCGCTGCGCATAAGATCCAATAAACGCTTACTGACCGCTATGTCGTTATTGGCGGCATCGTCCAATATGCGTTTTAGTTCCTCCGCGCTCAGGTCGCGCGTCGGGTCCCAACCACAGTGTTTGAGATCGACACGTCCATCGGCGGAGAAGACGATGCCCTCCTCCTCCAGCAATTTGCGCATCCCGCCGGGTTGGCTGAAAGCCCAATTGCCCGACAACTCGCCTTTGCTATTGATGACACGCTGCGCCGGTACGCCCTCAGCAGCCTCGTTCATAATCCAACCAATCATACGCGCCCCGCGTGGGTAGCCCAGCGCCTTGCCAATCCAACCGTAAGTCGTGACACGCCCGGCAGGACACGCCTTAACCAGGGCGAAGACACGAGCCGCGAGTGTGGCGGCCTGTTCATCACTGGGAGAAGTTTCGTTTGCCATTGCAGCCACCTCACTGTATTACAAAAGATACGAAAATAACCCTATCGTTTAACTCTCTTTTTTTGGGGTTTCCATTATGAGGAAGGTGACAATTTTCTCCACTAAATCGTATGGGATAGGTTTATCCAATGGGAACTGTATTGTGCCTCTTGCTCTTTTATAGTGCGCTAGTTCTTGCTGGAAAGCTTCATCGCCTGCCGGTATCGGATAGAGAGAAATATGATGCTTCCAGCCAGCGAAGAAGACTAAATGCTTGCCGTTTAAGTCAAAGGTAGGCATGCCGTAGCTCATTGTCTCTGTGGCTTCAGGCGCTGCTTTTTGTATTGATTGCCTCATTTTTACAAGGATGGCCTGGATATCATCCGGGAAGGTACTGATGTATTCGTCAATGGTCACGACTATTCCTCCTTACGTAATTGAGTATACCCCAAAATCGTTGTAGTGTGTTGAAAAACTCGAAATAGTTGATACAAAGAGGATGAGATGACTTGCAACAGTTCCTCAAGTTTGGCGGTTCGTAACGATTGGGAGACGGGCATATGATATGATATGGCAGAGGAAGACAGAAACCTCTAATTTAGTAGTTGAGCTTTTCTTCCCGTTGGAATATCTCATCTATGGCATAGTCGAGCTTACGGATGCATTGCGCAAGGAACAGATGAAAGAGATGAGTATAGAGACCACAAGAACCGATGTCCGCCTGCAAGGCTGGATGCTGTCGGTTGCCAGGGCGACCTGGCTGGCGTTTGCCCTCCTCACACTTGTCTTGTTAAGCATTAATCTCTTCCAACCGCTCTTCGGGCGCCAGGCGATTATTTGCCCGCTTACCTTTACCTGTCCCTATGACGCAAGCACCCTCCAGGCGCTCCAGCATGCACATATTTCTCTCACGGCCTACACGAGCTATGCCACAGCATTTGGGCTCCTCTCCGCGCTGATTTTTGTGGGACTCAGCGTGCTCATTTTCTGGCGTATGTTCGACCAGGTAACGGGCCTGTTTGCCTCCTTCAGCTTCCTCTTTATAGGAGCGGTAACGCTAGTGGCAGACTTCTCAAGGATGCCCCTGGCTCTCCAGGTGTTCGAGAATGATATCCAGCCCTTGTTCATGTTTTTCTGCCTTGGGTTCTTTCTGGTCACCTTCCCTGATGGCCGCTTCGTTCCCCGTTGGGGCTGGCTGATTGGCTGCACGCTCTTTGTGCAAGCTATCTTCTTCATCATACCTGGCCCTTTCAATATCCTGTCCTGGCCTCTCCCGCTCTCTGCTTTCGAGCTTGTGCTCGCATACGGCAGTCCCATCGTGGTGCAAATCTACCGCTATCGACGCGTGTCCACTCCTGCGCAGCGCCAGCAAACCAGGTGGGTCATTTTTGGTCTCGTCTGTTTTCTTCTGGTGTTCTTGCTTACGGCCTTCACGGGAGTACTCATCCCGACCGTCGGCGTAGTGGGCTCGCTCTCGTATTTGGCGAGCATTTCGCTCCAAGCGTTGGCGCTTCTGCTCATCCCCCTGAGTATCACGATCGCTATCCTGCGCTCCCGCTTATGGAATATCGATGTCATCATCAACCGCACCTTAGTCTACGGCTCCTTGACCGCTCTGCTGGTCCTGCTCTATGTTGGCCTCATCTTTGTCTTACAATCTCTGCTGGGAGCGATCATCAAGCAGAGTAATAACGATGTCGCCATCGTGATCTCAACGCTTGTCATTGCCGCGCTGTTCCAGCCTTTGCGAAAACGCATTCAGAACATTATTGACCGCCGCTTCTATCGTCGCAAGTATGATGCAGCGAAGGTCGTGGCTGCCTTCAGCGCCACGCTGCGCCAGGAGGTGGACCTGGATCAGTTGCATGCGCACTTGCTGGAGGTCGTGCAGGAGACGATGCAGCCGAACCATGTTTCGCTGTGGTTGCGCCCACCTGAACACGACGGAACACAACGAGCTCCTTGGAGGAGCGCTCCTCCGGTTTCCTCTGAGGGAAAATGAAGAGGTGAAGCTGCCACCTGTAATGCCTGTCCGCTCAAAGCGCAGTGTACCCCAGGTGACTACGGTCGTCTGGTGCATCGCTCTTTCCATGCCAGTTACCTCGAACGGGTGAGGAGCGATCACCAGACACACGCCTATCAGAAGGCCATGCGCATTGCTCAAGAAACGAGGATGGGGACGGCGGCTTTTCCCAGAGAGGCCCTATCTGCCTTCTTTTTGGCTTCTTACTGCTGGTTCACTCATTCTTCATTGGGATCTACGTCTGTTCCTTCACTTATTAGCTCATCTTATATCATGAACAAGAGGGAGCTTATTCTTTCAGAAAATAGGACATGCCAGATCATACTCCCTCACCGCCTGTTTGCAAAGTTTGCCGGGCAGCTACTTGACCTTTGTTCTAAAACACCCTACAATTGGCGACCAGATAAAGTAATAGAATCAGGAGACACGTCGTGCATGCTTGGTAAATCGCATCTACTGCTTGGCTTAACTGCTGGCGTCGTGCTGGATAGTTTTCTGCATATTTCAGGCCCCCCACTGACGATGGCTGCAGCCGTACCCTTGACTCTGATCGTTAAAAAAGTCGTGTTTTACATTATGGTGGGTTTCGGCGCGCTCCTGCCGGATATCGATAACGCGCGCAGCACATACGGCAGGAAGCTCGGATGGGTGAGCAAAGAGATACAACACGTGGCAGGTCATCGCACTGTCTTTCATAGTATCCTGGGACTTTTTTTCGGGTCGCTGCTGGCAATTGGCCTGGAGCAGCTGGTTGTGTACTTGCTGACTCAGAGGGGCTTTATCCTGTCTGCGCAGTTGGTCAGCGCGTCACACCTGGTATTTATCGCCGTCCTATTTGGATGCATAATGCATATCGCCGCCGATGGCTTGACCGAGGGCGGTGTGCCCTTGATGTGGCCCAGGCATAAACGCTACGGTTTTCCATCCAATCCGCACTGGCGTTTCCGCACAGGTGACTGGCCTGAGTACGTAATCGTTTACTCATTTATGCTACTTGTGGGCATCGGTATTTATACGTCCTTCATCAGGATTTGAAATGAAACGCTTTGATCTGCGCACACAGCAGTGGTTGGCCTGGATATTTCTGGCGCTGGTAACGATTGTGTATAGCCTGGAGATGAGTCACCAGGCTGTGCTGCGCTATGAAACGTTTAAGGCCACCGCCTTTGATCTCGGCAACATGGACCAGGTGATCTGGAACACCATTCATGGTCGTCTCTTCCAATTCACCAACCAGGCGATTGACTGGTATGGACCACCGACGCGATTGGCGGTTCATTTCGAGCCGATTATCTTACCGCTTTCACTGCTCTATGCTTTCGGCGCAGATCCACGCATTTTGTTGATCTTCCAGACGCTGGCGCTGGCATCCGGCACGTTGCCTGTCTTCCTGCTGACGCGCAAGATCATCCCACAATGGCCGCTGCTGGCCGCGTTGATGGCGACAGCCTACCTCTTCACTCCCGCGCTGATAGGTTTGAATATCTTCGATTTCCACCCCGTGGCCCTGGCAACACCGCTGCTGCTCTATGCCTTGCTCGCGCTTGAGTATAAACACTATGCCTGGTTTCTGATCGCCTGCGTGCTGGCAGCCTCCTGTAAAGAGGATGTGCCGCTGACTATCGCTGTGTTAGGCATACTGGTGATCTGGAAATACAAACTGCCGCGACTTGGTTTGACGCTGCTGATTGGCGGCGTGTTGTGGAGTTTTATCGCTTTCAGGATAATAATTCCACATTTCTACTCTGGAGTACAGGCCAACAATTTCTGGTACCGTTATGAGGAGCTGGGTAGTTCTCCCAGCGCGGCCATTCTCAACCTGTTCGTGCGTCCATGGCTATTCTTCGGCCTCTTCTTCACGTTCGACCGGCTTTACTACCTGTTAAACCTTGTGCGCAGCGTTGGCTTCTTTCCCTTACTCGCCCCCGAATGGCTCTTGCCTACCCTTCCCAGCCTGGCGGTCAACCTGCTGTCAACAGACCCATTGCTGTACAGCGGAGCATATCAATATAACGCCACAATCATCCCTTTCATCATGGTTGCCGCCATTTTTGGCATGCGTCGCTTCTTCGCTCTCTGGAGCGGATGGCAACAGGAAACCCCTGTAGGGACGCGATTTATCACGTCCGCCGAATCGCTGGCCACCGAACCCACCACCTCCAGGGTGGGGCCAAGCCCGCACCCCTCTCCTGCTACGAAACAAACGTCTGGCCGGACAGGGTACGGGCGTGGGCTTGTCCCCGCCCTGGAGGGTGCGTGGGGCGGGGTCATCGCTCCGAATTGGAAGTTCCTGAATTTGACGTTTATTGAGCGATTTGGCACGCCTCTCAAAGCGCGCCTCATATGCTTGACGCTTCCCGGCTGGAGAGAAGCGCAATGGCAGCGTTTCAGCAAACGTATGCAGCCGTTAGCGCGTTCGGTCTCGCCGTTTCGCTTGCAATGGAGGGTCTTTGCCTGGGTTACAATCATGCTCGGACTCAACTTACTTCTCATGGCTCCCCAGCTGAGTTCATTCTGGGCAGATCACGATCCGGGCAGCCGTGAACAACATATCCAGCAGTTGCTGGCGATGATTCCGCCGGATGCCTCGGTCTCCGCCAGCGATGACCTTAACCCACATCTGAGTGAACGCCGCCTGCTGGCTGTCTTTCCCTCGGTATGCTTAGATTCAAAGTGTAATCAAACGGCACAGTACGTGATCGTCGATCTCAATAGTCTCACACTGGCTAACCGGGCTGAAGCGACAACCGAGTTGAACAGCTTGCAGCGGCAATTTCGCATACTTGCGCGGGCAGAAGGGGTTGAATTGCTCGTCCGCCGTAGCGCTTAACAGGTAGATCATGTTATAATCGATGAAGACATGAATCATGCCCGAGTCAACTTCATGGAGGAGCGCGCGTATGTACAACAACAATCCTTATCCCGATGAATCCATAGGCACGCAGCCAACCGAAGCCTACCCTCCTATGGAAGAACTGCAGCCCAGGCCGCCTCAGCCGCAGTATCCTGCGCATGCCTATACTGTGCCGATGCCCCAGCCTATGGCCGATGCTCCGCATATGTTAGAGCCGGTCGAGAGTCCTGAAGACTTTGAGGCCCGCCAGAAAAATGCTATGACGGTCAGGTTTGCCATTGGTAAATTCAATGATTACCTCCTCTGGTTCGTCATGGTGATGGAGGTGGCGCTGACAGTACGCTTCCTTTTGAAGTTGATCGGGGCCGATCCGAACAATCTGTTTGCGGGCTTCCTCTATGCTTTGACCGATATCCCGCTATTGCCATTCCTGGGTATCGTGAAATCGCCCTCGATTCACCCGCCCAACCAGGCATTCGAGTTCTCGACACTGATCGCCATGATTATTTATTATCTGATCTTTTACGCTCTGAGGCGATTCTTCCGCCTGCTCGTTTCCAACCCGGAGGAAACAGCAGAGTAGGGCAAGCCCTATCAATTTATTGCGTCCATGTAGAGGGTGCATATGAAGCGACTCAATGCAATGCTTATCGCGGCCAGCAGAGCCACGATTGCGGGCGCATTCTGGGTTGCCACCAGGTTAAGCAATGGCGTCAAGGTGTCCGGGCTGCAGCACGATAGCGGATCTTCGCGAACATACCTGACCATGTCTCATAAACGAGACCTGGACCCTATGGTGCTTATTCCAACTATACTTTTTCACCGGGGATGGCGCGCAATTGCTGGCGATGTTCATTTTGCTTTGCGCGGCGATGCTTTTTCGCCCGGATACCTGGCCCGTATGGTGATGTATCCCCGCTGGCTTGCTTATCTGCTGCGCTGGCTGTCGATCGGCCCTGCTCTGCGCTGGCTGGGTACGCACCCGGCTGACAGTTTGCTGCGGCCAGCAGAGGAATGGATACGCGAGGTAATACGTGTTGAGGGTGATATACCGGCAGGCGATATTCTCGTGCCGTCCATCATCGAACAACTGGCGCCTGCATCCCAGGCATCCCAGAATACACCCAATCATGAAAACTATCAAAGCATCGCATCCCAACCTCTTTCGCGTCTGCTCGCCTGGCAGTATCAAAATGCCCTGCAAGATGTATACGGTTCTGAAATCCTCGTTGGAATGGTTCGCCGTCATGCTCAACAGCGCACGATAGCGGGCATCAAAGAGCACCTGGCCGAACTCAATGCCTGGTTATGGCACAGCGGCTCGATTTTTGGTTCAGCAGAGGGTCAACTTTCTCCACTGGGTTTGCTCAGCCCCCTCAGCGCTGGCTTCCACCGGCTAATGCGCGCGGCTCCGCCGGAGACAAGTGTTGTGCCAATCTTCATGATTTATGATTTTATGACCACGCAGCGGCTGCGTATCTTTATTGATTTTGCCCCGGCCATTGAACGCGCGCCTTTGCTATCACCCGGCGATCTCGATGCGCAGATGCGTTTGCAATGGCTGGCTGCCGCTCGCTTCACCTGCACACAACTTGGCAGCGGCTTTCTTGCGCAGGCGAGTTATGCCGGTCTCTCATCCTTCACTCTAGACGACCTGGCAGGCAGTATCAACGCTCAGGCGAAATCGCTGGCGCAGGCGGGCCGTCACGTCGATCAACGGCTGCTCGACCTGCGCGGAGCGCGCAAGCGAGCCAGGGGATTTCTGAACTATGCCGCGCGACATTCTCTGGTTCAGCGCCGCGCAAAGCGCTCATGGGCGCCAACCATTCATGGAACTCCTATCAACCTCCGTCCGGGCCAGGTCGGCTACGACCGCATGCCCCTCACCTACGCCCTCAACGAACTGCACGAGATGCTCAACGCCACCTGAACCGAACCCGCAGCGTGTCGCAGTTTACATAAACAAATGCCATGTGATATACTCAGGGCGACCAGGAGGAGCGAATGGACGATCTGAGTGTTTTTACGGGCAATGCCAACCGCCCATTGGCGGCTACCATCTGTAAGCATCTGCGCATTCCATTGGGCGACGCGGACGTTTTTCAATTCAGCAACGAAAACATCTTTGTGAAAATCAATGACAACGTGCGTGGGCGCGATGTCTTCGTGATCCAGCCGTTCAGCTTCCCCGTCAATCGCTCCATCATGGAACTGCTCATCATGATCGATGCTCTCAAACGCGCCTCAGCCCACCGCATTACCGCCGTTATTCCCTATTATGCCTATGGCCGCACCGATAAGAAAGACCAGCCGCGCGTACCCATCACAGCCCGCCTGATTGCCGATTGCATCACCGTCGCGGGCGCGCACCGCGTCCTGACGATGGATATGCACGCAGGCCAGATTCAGGGCTTCTTCAATATCCCCGTTGATGAATTGACCGCGCAGATCATCCAGGCGCGCTACTTTATCGAGAAGGCCAGAAATGATTTTGCGGTGGTCGCCGCCGACGAGGGCTTTGCGAAGAAGGCGCGTAAACTGGCGGATCGTTTGAACGCCCCGCTTGCCATCGTGGAGAAGCGCCGTCAAGGCAACAACAGCACCGCCGAGGCAATGGGCATCATCGGCTCCGTGCAGGGCAAGCATGCCCTCATCGTCGATGACGAGATCGATACCGCCGGTTCGCTGACCCAGGCCGTGCGCGTAGTGCATGAGCAGGGCGCTCGCGACGTCTATTGCTGCGCCACGCACGGCGTATTCTCCGGCCCCGCCATCGAACGCCTCAAGTCCGCGCCCATTAAAGAGATCGTGATTACCGACTCCATCCCCCTTTCAGACCAGAAACGCCTTCCCAACATGACCGTCCTCTCAGTCGCTGAATTGTTCGCCGGAGCCATCAGTCGCATCCACGATGGGCGCTCGGTAACGGAGTTGTTCTGGTAATTTGAATTACGATTGGTTCATTTACTCCACCATCTAGCTTATCAGGGTATAATGCCAATGTAAGTTACTTCAACAACTCAACAAGCAGAACATTCTAGGAGTGAGAACATATGGCTGTAGTGAGAACCTCGAACATTGACTTACCGGTCAACGGTAATGGCGCTTATGCTTACGTAGCGCAGCCCGACGATGATGCAAAGCACCCAGGTATAGTGCTGATCCAGGAATGGTGGGGAATCGAGGCGCATATTATGGACCTGGCGCAAAAGCTTGCGGAACAGGGTTTCATTGTCGCTGTGCCGGATCTCTATCATGGTAAGGTCGCCACTGAGCCTGACGATGCTGAGCGCATCATGATGATGGTAACGGATAACGTCGACAGGGTGGCAAAAGAGATTATTGGCGCGCTTGACAGCGTCAAGGCCATGCCGAATGTCGAGCCTGGGCAATTGGGGCTGATGGGCTTCTGTATGGGCGGCTTCCTGGTCTATACGGTCGCTGCTCGCTACGCCGATCTAGGCGCGATTATACCTTTTTATGGTGCAGGTTACGATCCCACGCCAGAAGAGGTGGCGCAGGTTCATGCGCCGGTCCTGGCATTCTACGGCGCCCGTGATGAATGGATTCCCCTGGAACAGGTTGAGAAGATCGAGCGTATGTACAAAGAGGCAGGCAAAGATATGACTGTCAAAGTGTACGACGCAGGCCACGCCTTCCTCAATCCCACTCACGGTTCGGGTAATGAGCAGGCCGCATCTCAAGCATGGCCTCTGGCGCTTCAATTCTTGAAAGAGCATCTACAGTAGCCGTTTCGTAGCCATTCGGTCGCGCGCATGCACTCGTCGCATTGGAAGAATGATAACATGAGTGAACGCATTGATTATGAGAATATCTTTACCCCTCAGGGTATGCTGGGTCATGTCTCGAAACATCCCAACCTGGATTTCCTCATGAATATTTTCAACATACCCAGGGTGTACAGCGTCTCAGGTTTTGGGACGTGGAATGTCGGGCAGCATACCATGGCCGTGGCTTTCCTGGCACTCTATTGGTCTGCATTTAACAGCTACCAGCAGGAGAAGCGGGATCGCCTTGTCACCCTGGCATTGGTTCACGACGCGCATGAAGCAGTCATTGGGGATATTCTGCCCTTTTTCAAAACCGCTGCTGTGAAAGAGGCTATCGAGACCATTCAAAGTGATATCCTGAGCGCTTTTTCGATTGAAGAAGACCAGGCGCTTCACGATGAACTGAAGCTGCTTGATATGATCAGCTTTCTCTACGAGATCGGCCAATCCTCTCCAAAGGGGATCAATCCTTCCAGGCGCAAACTGATTAAGCAAATGTATGCCCGGCAGAAAGAGGCCGTTTTCGCCTATGTAGAAAAGGCCAGTATCGACCAGGACAAAGTGAACGAGTTTCTCAAACATATGAAGCTCTGACTTTAATTTGTTCATCGAGTAAGCTGAGAACGTTGTAAAGATAGAAGTATCAGCCCTGTGAGGCGCTAGCGCCGTATGCTATAATAACCTCCAATACAGATGTTACTACACCAGGCACCCCTCGCGGGTGCCGCATTTATGGGCAGAAAGAGTAGAAGGGCCATCATGAAGCCACTTGTTGCTATTGTGGGCCGACCGAATGTCGGTAAATCCACTTTCTTCAATAGAATGATCGGCGAGCGCATCGCCGTTGTCGAAGATTTGCCGGGCACCACACGCGACCGCATTTATGGCGATACCGATTGGAATGGGCGCGAGTTTACATTGATTGATACGGGTGGACTTGAGTTTGGCTCTGATATCCCCGTTGGGCAGGTCGGCTTGACGGGACAGCCCGGCGACATCATGAAACACGTGCAGGCGCAGGCCGAGTTAGCCATCGAGGAGGCCGACGTTATCGTCTTCATGGTGGATGCGCGCGCAGGTATTACTGCCGCCGATCAAGAAGTCGCGGAAGTGCTGCGCCGTACAAAGAAACCGGTCATCCTGGCCGCCAACAAGGCAGACAACGCCAGAATGCGCCAGGATGCCGTCGAATTTTACCAACTGCGACTCGGCGAGCCAATAGACCTCTCATCCATCCAGGGCGTCGGCACCGGTGATTTGCTGGATCACATCGTGGAAGCTCTGCCGCCGGAAGACGAGCCGACCGGTGAAGAGGACGAGGATATCCCGAGCATCGCCATCGTGGGGCGGCCAAACGTTGGCAAGTCTTCCCTGCTCAACGCCATCCTGGGTTATGAGCGTGCCATTGTTACCGATGTGCCTGGCACCACGCGCGATGCCATCGACACAGAACTGGTGTTTCAGGATCGCAAGCTGATCCTCATCGATACCGCCGGTATTCGCAGGCGTGGGCGCGTCGGGCCGGGCGTCGAGAAATTCAGCGTGCTGCGTTCGGAACGCGCCATCGAACGGGCCGATGTCGCCATTCTGGTGATCGACGCCAGCGAAGGTTTAGCGGCCCAGGATACGCACATCGCGGGCCAGATTCAGGACATGACCAAAGGCGTCGTAGTCGTGGTCAACAAGTGGGACCTGGCGCAGGAGCAGCGCCGCGCAGTTCGTGAAGGCCATGAGCCAGATCCTGACGACGAGATCGAGACGGCAGAAGCCTACCGCCGCATCATCTCCGAAGGACTCAAGTTTATACCTTACGCGCCCATCATCTTTACCTCGGCGAAGACAGGCTATCATGTGAAATCGCTGCTCGAGACGGTGTTACACATCTCTGACATGCGCTTCTTCCGCGTGTCCACCTCGCGTTTGAACGAGCTTGTGCGCGATGCCGTGCGCCGCCACAACCCCACCGTGTTTCGCGGCAAAGTCGCCAAGATTTACTACGCGACCCAGACGCAGGTCAATCCACCCACCTTCGTCTTCTTCGTGAACGATCCTCAGGCCATCCATTTCTCCTACGAACGCTACCTGGAGAACCAGTTGCGCGCCGAATTCGGCTTCAAAGGCACCGGCATCCGCATGTTTTTCCGCGCGCGCCCCAAATCAGAACAACGAAACTGATGGAATCAGGTGATACTGCATCTTGAGCGTGATAATGCGCGTCACAGCCTGGTTGATGCGCGCCATCGTCAGGGAGCCATTTTGTAGAGCGGCTTTGATAGCGTCTATCATGCTCTGCATCTGGTAAGGCCCAATCGCGCCGAGCAGCATATCGTTACCCGCCTGCAGCGCCATCACGCCCGCCTGTTCCAGGCCCCATTTTTGGGCGATACCCGTCATCCACAGCGCATCCGTAATCACCACCCCATCGTAACCGAGCTGGTCGCGCAGGATACCGGTGACGATGCCGGGTGAAAGTTCCGCCGGGTAGGCCGGGTCAATCGCGGGCATCAGCAGATCGGTATCCATAATCATGCCGGGGTTATCCAGCTTGTTGGACGATTGGATGAAGTGTTTGAACGGCGCCAGTTCGGTCGAATAAATCTGATCTTTCGTGCGATTGATGATCGGCAGGTTAAAGTGCGCGTCTGTTTGGGCTGCTCCCAGGCCGGGGAAATGCTTGAGACAGGCGATTTCTCCATCACCCTGCACCGCTCGCAAGTACGCGCCACCATAGGTAATCACGGAATTCGGCGTATACCCCCACGTGCGTAGGTATTGATCGGGGCCATCTACCAGTTGCACATCCACATCCGGCGCGAGGTCAGTGTTTATACCGAGCACTTGCAGATCATGCGCGATACGATTCCCCGCCTGTGTCGCCAGGCTCACATTGCCGGTATCATAGATCTCCAGCGCCCCCGCATGATGCCCGAAGATATTCTGGATACGCTCTACATAGCCGCCCTCTTCGTCGGCAGAAATGAGGAGTGGGATAGAGGCGTGCTGCTTCATTTCCAGGATATCATGCCGCGTCTGGTCGAGAGTCTGCATCTGGAAAGCATACATGATGACACCGCCCGCGTGCAAATTGCTAATCATGTATTCAAGCGAGGGTGAGTAAAACTGGTCATACGACTGCACCATGAACAACTGCCCCAGCTTCTCATCCAGCGTCATATGTGAGACGTAAAGACTTGCGCGTTGCTTATATTGCATGTAGCTTTCCAGGTGTTCCAGCTCGTTAAGTTGCAGCCCGTCAAGCGGCTGGCCCACCATCGGCCCAACAACAGCAGCCCCCGCAAGCGGACTGTACCCACTGAACGCCACTCTATCAATATCCCCGCTAACCATAACCACCAGCCCCAAAACGGGCAACAAAACCAGCCCCCACAGCTTCATCCCTCGTCTCTTCGTAGTCATTGTAAGGGCGGGGGCCGGGTTGATGTGGGGTGGGGACCCTTGCGGTCGCCCTCGTCTAGAAACGTGTGGTGCGGGAACCCTGGACCCTTGCGGTCGCCCTCCTACCATCACACGGCCACCTTTATTTCTTGCTATAATGCGCATAATGGGTGTCAGTCCTGTGGCGGAGTAGCCGGCATCAGGTGGTATTCCATCTTCAGCGCGATGATGCGTGTGGCTGCCTCGTCAACACGCGATTTCAACAGCGTCCCGTTCTGTAACGCCGCTTTGAATGCGTTAATCATGGAGAGCATTTGACCCGCGCCGGTGGGGCCGAGGATCATATCATTGCCCGCGTTGAGCGCCATGACCGCAGCCGTGTTCATATCCCACTTCTCAGTAACTCCCTGCATATAAAGCGCGTCGGTCAGCGCTACGCCGTCATAACCAAACTCATTGCGCAGGATGTCCGTCATGAAGGTGTGCGACAGTTCGGCAGGATAGACATGATCGATGGCTGGCATCAGAACATCTGTCGGCATAATCATGCCAGGATTTTCCAGCGCGTCAGGCGATTGAATGAAAGCTTTGAACGGCGCAAGGTCGATAGAATAAATCTGAGCTTTCGTCTGGTTGACGACAGGCAGGGAAGTATGCGCGTCGGTAATAGCATCACCCAGGCCAGGAAAGTGCTTAATGCAGCCTACCACGCCCGCTCCTTGCAGCGACTTGATATACGCGCTCGCGAACTCGATCACCGATTGAGGTGTATTGCCGAAGGTGCGCGTCACCATATCATAGCCGTTCACCAGGTTCACATCCACATCCGGGGCCAGGTTTTCGTTGATGCCCAGCGAAAGTAAGTCGTGCGCAGCCTTCGCTCCCTGCTGTGCAGCCACGTTCACGTCGCCTGTATCGGCTATCTGTGTGGCGGACATGCGCAGGCCGTAGATGTTGGACAGGCGATGCACATATGGTCCGCCCTCTTCATCGGTGGAGATCAGCAGTGGGATGCTGGCATTCTGCTGCATAGCAGCGATGTCATGCTTCGTCTGGGTCAAAGTCTGCATTTGAAATTCATACATAATGACGCCGCCCGCATGCAGCGTGTTAATCATGGTGTTCAGATCGGGCGAGTAATAGGTATCGGCATATTCGACCATGATGAGTTGGCCCAGTTCCTCATCCAGCGTCATATGCGAAACATACAGGCTGGCCAGTGCCTTGTACTTCATATAGCCAGATAGGTGCATGATCGCTTCTACCTGCGTGGATGACAGTGGCGGCCTGACAAACGGACCGCCTGGTGTCACGCCGGGAACGCTTCTCGTCCCGCTCCCACCGGTCGTCTCGAAGAAACGCGGAGCAAAGAAACTGGCAATGCCTATCAACCCGGTAAGCAAAAGCAGAAAGGCGACGAGCGGAGCGCGCCGACGCCTTCGTTTGCGCCGGCGCGAGGAAGACGCTGGCACCAGCTTTATCGCGTCCAGCGATCGCTCTCGATATTCCTCGGTAGGCAGCGGCGATGCAGGCATAGGAGGCTCTGAAGGCATATCTGAAGGTGTATTTGACGGGGGTATAAATGCTTGTTGAGGCTGCTGGTTTTGAATAGTCATATGCGCTCCCGATAACCAATCTTTATTGTAGTATAAACTGGTATTAAAAATAGATATCGAGGGAGACCGCAGAGTCTCGCTACGCAGTAGCCCCCTACCATGACCTTGCAACATCCTGATTCGTAGCTGGGTAGGGGCGACCCTTGCGGACGCCCAATAGGCGTCAAGTTAAGAAACTCCAAAATGG
>DATGGW010000119.1:0-24115 GCA_035308345.1 Ktedonobacteraceae bacterium
GCTTTACCTGCATTAAACCAGTCAACATCACTTCCGGGCGATCCATGTAAAAGGTAGAGGGTTGGATAGCGTTTTGTTTGCCCTTGCGGCGTATTGTAAGACGGCGGCAAGTAAACCAGGAAATTCCTTTTTTGCCCATTCAGCGCCGGGCTAATCAGACTATCTTGAGTGATAGTGCTATGTGTGGGGAGCTTGCTATCATTGCTTAAGATAGAAGGCAACGTGTGCAGACCTGTATCAGGAGCGTAGAGGAAAATATCACTGGAACCACTTGCAAGTATAAGCAGCGCAATCATGATAATAGTACCCAACCATGAGAACGAGAACCAGGATGCAAGTCGGGGTTCGCCCCTGCCCTGGCTCACATTCTGGTCGTTCTGAAGCTCGAAATGCTCCATAGGCCGCCATTTCAGCCTCATAAGAGATAAGAAAGGATCAAAGAGCGCCTCACTCAACGCCATGCCAAGCGCAGCTCCGATGAAGGCGCTCAATAGTCCGAGCGCAATGAGCATGGATGAGGTATGTATCAATGCACCCACATCCAATACTTCCAGGTGACCTCCGGGGTCGTATACGGGTCGTAGCTGTAGTTGGATGAAACCGACGAGATAACCAGACAAGAAGATGATGCCGCCCCCAATCACAGATATCCATCTCTGTCTTCCCAGCAGGCCTCCTATACCAGCAGCAAACATGGTCATCGTAAGCGCAGCCGTGAGTTGTGCTCGTTGAGGGTCGAGACCCAAGCCAATGATAAATGAGACCATGCTGCTAATGACGGTATCCCTGAAAAGTAATGCCCCGCCGAGCAAAGTGATGCAGAGCGAGACAAAATACGGGATGGCGGGCATAAGCTGCGCTGCATTGAAATTCTCTATTGTTCGTGAAATACGATCGCCGAATAGCTTCATTGACTACCTTTCAAAGCTACGAAAGGTGAGCCTTGAGAATGGCAAGCGCAACTTTAGGCAAAGCCAGAGTTGAGCTTGCCACCATATACCGGCTTTCCCATTTTGGATGAAATTTCTGCTTGAAGCGTAGGAGCGAGCGGTGAGTTTCCAATAAGTGCAGGTGCTCGACAAGGAAAGAGGCAATCTGCCGTTGTTTGACCGTCATCTCCTCATTCATATCGGCCATCGCAACCACTCCCAGGCTGAGAACTTCCGCACCACGCTTTCGGGCTCGCTCAATGGCTTGAACGATCAAGAGTTCCATTACTCCTGGCGGTGCGTCGGGCAGCCTCCGCATAAGATCTAATGCCCATCCACAACCAGGCGCCCGGGTATTATGGACGGAAGTCGCACAGGAGTTAGTTTTTTTACCATAGATTGGGGTAAAAGTAGCGAAAGCGCAAACACGCCCATTGTGTTCTGTGGCAACACCGGTCATGAGTCGAGGTGTTACCTGTGGAGATGCCTCTCCCAAAGCCATACGATCTGCTATGGCGTCGGCGCGGGCCGCAGCTTCTGGTAGCTCATCCAGGCGTCCCATGCTGAATCCCATTTCCATCGCGTCCCTCCCCGCCTTGCGTTCAAGCCAGTTAGACGAGACTTCTCGTAACTGGTTTAGCACATCTTCTGGAGGAGGGCCTTCATACCAGCGGATGCTTACACCATCTCGTTCGGCTCTGCGGGCACTGCATCGCACATTTGCCAGCGCAGATCCCGATAATGTAAAGAACTGGGGATTTACTATCGCTTCCTCGCCGATCTTAAAAAAGTGAAGGCCGAGCGCGCGATATACAGGCAGCTTTTCCGGGTGTGCCTGGAAAATAGCTACTTGCCAGTCCTCGCGCTGACAAAGATCAAGGAAGCGATGCATAATCCATTGGCAGGCTTGAGGCGCGCATAAGGGATCTCCCAGTATCACAGCGACATTGTTCATGAGCCGGTAAGGTATCATCCCTTCGCCATCAGGAGCCAGGTAACGGAGATTTTCCGGGGCAAAAGCGAAGAATGAGTGCGCCTGGTTACCATAGCGATAGAGCAAGTCGGTGGCCTTTTCTCTTGCCTCAGCTAAACGTTCTTGTTGGAAAGCGATCCACCAGCCAGTACTGACGGGGCGCAGCAAGAAGAACATACCGGTTAGCAATGCTGCCACTGAAAGCCAGAGAATAGAATCCAAAAACCAGGTTGCTTTGGCGGTCAATGGAGTCAATTCATGGGTGGGGAGATTGGACATGTGCTTCAATGATGAACGCAGGGCCGATCCAAAGGTTGTGTGTGGCACAAACTGTGCCTGCAGGAAATAAAAACCAACCATGCTGTAGAGTAGTATAAGAGCGAATCCAACCACCAGCAGGATGATTCCTTGCCGCATCTGATAAGGGTCACTTTCGACACAAAAAGACGGCTTGTTTAAGTATAGAGCCAGCCAGAGAGCCATAGACACCGCAGCTTCTTCCACATCAAGCCCTTTGGCTAAGTGAGTCAGCGCTGAGAGTGGCAAGATAATCAGAGCCAGTTGGCGGGCTTTTTGCTTCCCACGAGCCAGGCCGAATGCGAGCAAGAGAAGATAAAGACCCAGAATCAGAGACGTTGTGCGCCCTATATGAATAAATGACCAGGCAGAGGGTGTGAAAGGAGCAAGCTGGCTAAAGAAATTAGTAAGGAGATCGAGCCGACCGGGCAGGGATGGCAGGAGTACGCTTAACCCATTAACGATACCCATCAGAGCCACTCCAATTGAGAGCAGCCAGCGTTTTGTCTGGAAATTGTGAATAATATGCGCTATGATTTTCATCCAGAAAAGCTGTGTGACTTGCATAGATGTAACTCTCTCCCTCTCTCTATGCCTACGCCCCGTTGGGCAGTGTTTTTCCCTTTCTTTGAACGCTCATGCGGTTGCAATGAGCAATGGAACTTGCATTCTACTTACTCAAACGCATTCTTTCTGTTATTTGTTTCTCAAAATATAGCCCATACTCTGTTAGAGCAACGTAAACGAAAGATAAGAAATGTGTTAGAGAGTAGCTATACAGCGGGTATCTCCAGCGGCAAGTCAAATCCCCAGTTGAGCAGGATTTCAGAGTCGCTGAAGCGACTGTTTTCGGGAATGCTGTGCAGCACGACGCCGATAAGGTGGTGGCCGCTGCGAGTGGCGGAGAAGATCAGGCAGCCGCCAGCTTCCAGCGTATAGCCGGTCTTGATGCCTGTCATGCCGGGGTAGGTTGCCAGCAATGTGTTGGTGTTGTCCCACGAGTGGGCGCTGTGTGTCGCGGTTGCCGGAATCATGTAGTGCTGGGTGCTCACGATTTGCGCGAACAGGGGCAGAGACATAGCGTATTGAGCCAGCCGCACAAGGTCGTAGGCGGTTGTGTAATGGCCGGGAATGGGTTGGTGGTTGGAGTCGTAGTAGGTCAGGCCGTCGGGGTTGATATAGTGCGTCTGGAAGAGACGCAGGCGATAGGCGTACAGGTTCATTTCATGCACAAAGTTTTGCGCATTGCCGCCCAGCGCATCGGCGATGGCGATGGCTGCGTCGTCGCCCGATGGCACGAGCAGCCCATACAACAGGTCGCGCAGCGTCAGTTGTTCGCCTGCATGCAGTTGCGCGCTGCTGCCGCCGTTGTTGCTTACCTCGTTCACAGCGTCCTGGTGGACGGTGATGAGCATGTCGAGGCTGGCCGTCTGGATGGCGATGACAGCCGTCATGATCTTGGTAGTGCTGGCCATCGGCTGCGGGCGCTCTCCGTTGAGGTCGTAAAGGATATGGCCGGTATCATTATCTTCCAGTATGGCTTCGTTGGCGCTAATGGCTGGCGGGCTGCCCCTGACAGTAAGTACAGGCGTGGGTTTGGGTGTCGGCGTTGGAGTAAAGGGCAGGAAGGTGGGCGCGAACGTGGCTATCGCGGTGGGCTGCGCGGAGCCGTCCAGCAGGTTCGCGCCCAGCGGTGTGAAAGCCAGCACAGGCACAGCTATCAGCAGGCTGATGGCGATGAATAAGAGGATGATGGCAATAAATCGTCGTTGCATTATCTATCTTATGATTGAAATGATGTAGGGACGCGATTGATCGCGTCCACACGTCGGGCGGATAAGCACCGAGGTGGACGCGATTGATCGCGTCCCTACACCTATATCCCCTGTGGCCAACACGTGTGGTAATCGGTGACGCGCTCGAAGGCATCGGCCACGCGCAGGATGGTGTCTTCGGCGAAGAAGTTGCCCAGCAGTTGCAGGCCGACAGGTAGTCCCTGGCTGAAGCCACCGGGGATGGAGACGCCGCAGTTGCCCGCCAGGTTGGCCGGGATGGTGAGCACATCCTGCAAGTACATCTCATACGGGTCGGATGTTTTTTCACCCAGCTTGAATGCCACTGATGGCGCGGCGGGACTGACGAGCACATCGAACTTTTCGAATGCGCGTGTGAAGTCCTCTGTGATAAGAGAGCGCACTTTCTCGGCCTGCTTGAAATAGGCGTCTTTGTAGCCGGACGAGAGGGCGTAGGTGCCGAGCATGATGCGCCGTTTGACCTCCTTGCCGAATCCGTACTGGCGCGTTTTCTCCAGCGCTTCCCACATGTCGCTCGTGTCGCGGTAGGAGTAGCCGTACTTGACGCCGTCGTAGCGAGCGAGGTTCGCGCTGGCCTCCGCCGGAGCGATGATGTAGTAGACAGGCACGCCATATTTGGTGTGCGGCAGCGAGACTTCGCCGATCTCGGCTCCCAGCTCGCGCAGTTTTTCGATGTCGTTGCGCACGGCCTGCTCGATGCCCGGCTGTACGCCTTGCACCCAGTATTCCTGCGGCACGCCTATACGCAGCCCTCTGATATCTCCTTTCAGTCCGGCGCTGTAGTCGGGAACGCCCTGGGGCGAGCAGGTGGAGTCGCGCGAGTCTGGTCCGGCAATAGCCTGCAGAATCAAGGCGGCGTCGCGCGCGCTGCGGGCGAATGGTCCGATTTGGTCAAGCGACGAGGCGAATGCCACCAGCCCGTAACGCGAGACGCGCCCATAGGTTGGCTTGAAGCCGACGACGTTGCACAGCGCGCCAGGTTGACGGATCGAGCCGCCGGTATCGGTTCCCAGGGCGCCCATAGCCATCCCTGCTGCTACTGCCGCCGCCGAGCCGCCGCTGCTGCCGCCGGGAGCGCGTTCAAGATCCCAGGGATTATGCGTGGTGAAAAATGCCGAATACTCGGTGGACGAACCCATGGCGAACTCGTCCATGTTGGTTTTACCCAGCATCACCGCGCCAGACGCTTTAAGTCTCTCCATGACCGTCGCGTCAAAGGGCGGTTTGAAATCCTTGAGCATGTTGGAGCCGCAGGTGGTATTGATGCCCTTTGTGCAGATGACATCTTTGATGGCGAGCGGAATGCCTGTCAGGGGCGAAACGGTGTCGCCGTTCTGGAAGTGTCGATCGGCCTCCTGTGCCTGCTTCATCGCCAGGTCGCCGGTAACGGTCGTGAAAGCTTTGACCTTATCATCGACGGCGCGAATGCGATCAAGGTGGGCGCGTGTCAGTTCGACCGAGGAGATTTGACGCGCCCGCAGCATTTCTCCGGCCTCGTGTATACTCAGTTGATATAATTCTGTCATGACTCAGGACTCCTCCAGCACCGCGTTGACTTTAAGACAATTATCCTCCTGGTCGGGAGCGTTGGCTAACAGATCTTCAGGCGCATAGGATTGCTGCGGGATATCGGCGCGCATGATGGTGTTCAGGCGCGAGACGTGTGCGATCGGTGAGACGCCGCTCACATCCACTTCCTGCAGGATGGCGATATTTTCCAGGATTGCGGATAACTGGTTGCCAAAGATAGTGATTTCTTCTTCAGTCATGCCCAGGCGTGCAAGTTTAGCTACGTTTCTGACGGTTTCACGATCAATCATAGATTCCCTCTTCTACTGATTTCCAGGACGTCTTCGCGCCAATTGTAGCATGATGCAGGGATTTAGTCGAGTGTCTACCTACTTTGCCAGGGCTTGTGAATAATTGCTGGCGGGTGTTGGCCTGCCAGGGCGACCCTTGCGGTCGCCCTGGCATAATTCACAGGCCCTACCTACTTTGCATTGCGAGCGCAGGCAACAACTGAGAAAGATCACTGGCGAAAGAAAAATTACTTTCCAAGAAAACGTTGGGTAAATGTCGCTATGAAGCTGATCTCGATCAAAAGGCCCACAACTGCTTCAACGGCGGCGACAATTGCCTGTGGATCGCCAGGTTTGAACTGTTCAGTAAAGAAGCCACGCCCGTGGAAAGCTGTCAGGCTTACCACCAATGCCTCGTACCATGCGAGATGGTGTGTTCCAGCCAGCGCCATGCTGAGTCCAAAGTAGGCGAATGCAAATACTCCAACCACAAACAGGTAAGCGATGACGCTGCGTTCTGGCCGGTATCCATAGCCAGCGAGGAGATAGAGAAACCATGCAAAGAAGAATGAAAGTGGTTTTCGCTCCCACCAGAGTACCTTTCGATAGAGAATATGTGCATGATAAGCAAAATGATTTGCCTCTTCATGCATACCCTGGTCTCGTAATGCGGCAGCGAGTTGACGATTCGCTCTTGCGGCTGCTTGATACTCTTCTATGCGTATCGCCTTTTCTTTCTTCTCACCCTGGCTTGTTTTTCTGTGGCGAGCTATGAGGTCATCGCCGAGTATTTTTACCTGTAACCAATTCACCACAGCCAGATTCACGCCGCTCCAACGCACATCAGCCAGTAAGGCGAAGCCAAACTTCTCATTGCCGAGGGTAATGTTTCGCAGGTTCGTGGATGTGTCGAAGAAAGCTTCACGGAGGACAGCACCTTCAAGACGCGCTTCACGGAGGGAGCTTCCCTCCAGGTGTGCTTCTTTGAGGTTAGCGCCTTCCAGATGCGTTCTAATAAGCCAGGTTCCCTTTAGCTGTGCTCTGATTAGGCTGGACTGCTCCAGGCGCGCCTCTTTCAAGTAGGCTTCTTCTAGATGCGTCCTATAGAGGTTAGCGCCTTCTAAGTGTGCTTTGTAGAGATCAGCCTGCTCAAGGTGCGCCCTACTGAGAGTGGCTCCCTCTAGATGCACGCTCGCCATTTCATGTTCTGCCAGGCCAGGAAACTGGGTTCGATCATCAAAATTTAATCCACCGCGCATATGTGCCAGCGGTAAGCCACTCAGGTTTACCTGACGTAAGTCGGCGCTGCGTAGATCTAACCCCCTGCGTTCTCGCTGGCTTTCATCATACTGATCTACCGGACCTCGTCCGTTGTCATGTGTTGCTAACAGCCATTCGATATCGGCACGGCTCAGCTTAATGTCTTTGAAAGGATAAATACCCTGCTTAATATCCGGTGGTATAGCACGTCGCCTGGCAAGATACTCCTGGCGCTCCGTGTCAATTTCTGGCTCAGTGCGCCAGGGCTGACCCATTCTTTCCCAATACAGGTCCATAAGACTCCTCATGCTATCTAACTCACGGGATTGACACGCATGAACCACCAGATAGCCACTCCATTCCCTCTACGTCAGCACAGAGGCATCAGGAAGAAATCCTAACTCTTCAATCCCAACCGGTCAACGAGCAGGCTGGCACAGAGCAACGCATGCTCACGTTGCCTTACTGACAGATCACGGTAGCGAAGAGTATTCATAGCATGATAAAGCAAGGCAATAAAATATTCACTGATATCGTCACCTGGGTTCTGGCCCACCAGTTTACGAGCCAGTTTGCGCAGATGGATAACAATCTTATAGGCCTTGTTTAAGGCATTATTCTTAGTAGGCAACTTGTCCGCCAGTTGCTCCACCTGGCTGAAGCGTTCTATACTGCATAGCGCCTTCTCCATCTTAAGACGCTCTTCCAGCGTAGCCTCCCCTGATGCTAATAATTGAAAGCGCACTACCGAATCCAACGCAGAGACATCGCGTAAGATATGGCCTCTCCCGGTTCGTAAGAAGTCAATCAGCCATGTATTGCCACTATTGTCTACAAGGATGTTATGTTGATTGAAATCTCCATGTGTGGTGCAGATGTATGTAGGTTGAACGAGGGTCAGATGCTCTGTTGCAAGCAGGGGATTTGTATAGGCATGTTTGCCCCTCAAGGATTTAAAATAAAGTTTCTGTTCGCCACGCACAGATTCCACAAGGTCAGAGAGTCCTTGCTCGAGTTTTTCCGGTGTGAAGTTAAGCAATTGTTGGTAGTCCTCGGTCAACTTATGAGGCCGTAGATTCCCCGGGCTGGCATACCAGGCGCCGCATGTATCTTCGAAAAGCCGATCCAGCGCCTCCTCAATCTCTGGCACAGAGGATTGGCGATAGAAGCTGCCGAAGTCCTCTAGATTATTGTTAGCGGCGCCCACAAGCGAGTATATAATGCCTTTGAGGTGCGAAGTGCGCCGCACATTGAGAATTACTGTATTACGCCCACCTCCTATAAAAGGTTGGATGAATTGCCCGAAATTGCGGTACTCCTCCTCGATTTTGCGAATGTTGCCGAATTTGACAACCACAGCACGTCCACCGCCCGTGACATAGAAAGGCTGCACCCATAGCACCCCGGTACCACTGTGACCTGCCGTCATTGGCCGCACAAGTATACTTTCGGCTTGATAGAACAGGCGGCAAAGCAAATCTACCAATTCAATGGCTATGCGACTTTGAAAAGCTGGATCATGTGTGTCGCTAATTCCGTCCATCTCCAGGCTGGGAACGATCTGCTCAGGCCCACTAACCTCTTGCCAGTTAATCTCGAGAGAGAGGTTGATATCCACTTTTTCAGAAAATATCTGCCGCACATTCTCTAGAAAAACCTGGTTATCAAAATCCTCTTTTGAGAGAAAATCCACTACCTTGTATTTTCTAAAGGAAGTACGCATATGTTCTTTGGTACCAAAGGCTGAAAGCATAATTACTTTTGTAGCTTCATATAGACCATCTTTAGATAATTCTCCCAGCAGGTCAATACCTTCTATATTGCTTCGATCTGCTTGAACCAGGCGAATATCCAGCACCAGCATATGATAGGAAGTTTCACCCAACCGCGCTAGAGCTTCGCTGGCTCTAGATACCGCATCGACTTGAAATCCGCCTCGCTCAAGGGTCTCGACTAATTCTTTCCGCCACTGCTCCTCATCATCTACGATGAGAATACGTCCTTGCCTGTTCATGCTATCCCGTTTCTTTCTATTGACCAATAGCTGTTTAAGGTTACTGTGCTTTCTAACACCTCGTTCACAAAGTCGACTACGGTAGCAGGATTGTGTGGTTTATCTACTATATCATCGACGCCCTGTAAGAATAGAGAATGCATTACATGCCAGGGCAGAGAAATACTAAGTACCAGGAGATGATGTTTGCGAGCCAGTATCTGTGTAATTAACATCTGCTCTTCTGGCCGGATGAGTACACAACCCAGCACAACCAGGTCGGGTTCCTCACCTTTCAAACAAACCTGGGGGAGTACATAGTTGTAAGTATCAAGGGTACATACGATGAACCCGGCAGATCTCAGGGCATGAGCAAAAGCTTCCCGCCAATGCGATTGGCGATCGATCAACAAGATGCGTTTACTGTCATATGGCTCCATCATGTTGCCTCTCTACTCCTGGTAAGAGCAATGTAAAGGTTGTACCCTGACCTTCCTGGCTTTTCACCATCAAATCTCCCTGATTTCTGAGCGCATTGGTGTGAGCGCTCCAAAGACCGAAACCGGAACTACCTTTCGTGGAGTAAAACAGATCAAAGATTTTAGATAAGTTCTGTTGAGGAATACCGACGCCTGTATCAATAACTTCAAGGGCTACAAAGCGACCTGCATTGTGAGCTCTCAGTGTGATCTTGCCGCCCTCAGACATAGCATCAATGGCGTTCGTCATGAGATTACGTAAGATATCTGCAACCAGGCTATGGATAACCCGAACAGCAGCCACATCGGCATCAATTTCCAGGCATATCTGAATGTTGGCTGGCAACGAAGCAGTATCCAGGGCTTCTTCAAGTAATATTCTGGCTTCAATGACAACTGGCTCACCAGTAAATGCTTCACCTGTTCGTACTAATGCTTGCTTTAACTCTTTGCTTAAGTTCAATACTGCGCCGGCAGCCCCAACGATATTTTCCAACTTTTCAGTAATAAGCGGGCTTGTAGTATGCAGTGACTTCAGTTCCGTTCGAATATCATTAACGTACGATCGAACCAGCCCTAGATCGTTACCCCAGCGGTGTGTTAATTCGAAGGCTATCTGACCAATCGAACTCATTGCCTCTGCGGATATGATTCGCTGTTCAAACTCTTGACGTTCTTGCACAGTTTCTAGACGGTAGATCGTACTCGCTAATTGCTGCGTTAATCCCTCTAAGAAATGTACATCTGCATCTCGAAAACGACCCACCTCTTTATGGCCGAGGCCGAGATTGCCGTAGTATCGCTCTTCGAATATGATAGGCGTGATGATAAGCGAACGTACGGTTGGGTCAGATAATTTTGCAGGAACCACATCTGGAGGCGGTCTATTAGTATCGTGTATTACAATTGTGCGCCGCTCTCTAGCGACTTGCCCATTGATGCCTTCATCCAATTTCATCCGTGAAAAGGGAGGGGAGTATTGATGATATGATGCTCGTATTGCTATTAGTTCCTGGGTCGTGCCTTCATAGCGCCGGATCACAATCTGACCATTGCAATACTTCTCCGCTATGTTGAGTATGATGTCATATGTTTGCTCGCGCTGGCTCAATTCGCTGATCTTGCCGAGTTCTTGCCCTGCCTGGTACAACAGCTCAAAGCGTTCTACTTCTTTCTTTGCTTGCTCATAAGCTTGCGCATTTTGCAATGCGACCACAGCCAGGGACGCTAATCCCGTCAGTAAACGTTCATCGCTCTCGCTGAACTTGTTGGAAACTGGCCTCGAAACTGGCCTCTCAATATTGAGCACTCCCCACAATACGTCTCCCGAAAGCATTGGCACTGCCAGTTCATAGCGTGCTCCGGGGAAAAATTCTAGATAAATATCTTTCCAGGGCTGTTGAGTTAGATCCACATTAAGCAACTGCTTGTCTCTTGCTGCATGCCCCACGACTCCCTGGCCCATTCTTTGCCTTTGCCCCTTCTTATCCTCAGCCACCCCCCGCTCAGCAGCCATCCCAAAATCATTCTGGTCAGGGTCATAAAGCATCAGATTGCCCAGGTTGGAATTGGTCAGCTTCAGAGCCTTCTCCAGGATGAGATCAAAGACCCGGGAAAGATCGAGCTGGCTGGTGATTTCCTTGCTGATTTCATTGAGAACCTGGGCTTCTGCAGCAAGGCGTTTCTCCCGCTCGTAAGCCTGTGCATTTTGCAACGCGACCACAGCCAGTGCCGCTAATCCTTGCAACAGCCGTTCGTCACTCTCGCTGAAATTGTTAGGATCTGGACTCTCGACATTGAGCACCCCGCGTAGATCACTCCCTGCCAGCATTGGCACTGCTATTTCGGAGCGTGTTTTGTAAATATAGCGTAAAAAGATCTTGTTCCAGGGCGATTGAGTTACGTCCGCTATATTAAGCAACTGCTTGTCTTTTGCAACATGTCCTACAACTCCCTGGCCCAGATTTTGACGTTTGTCTTTCTTTTCCTCAAGTACACCACGTTCGGCAGCCACCCATAAGTCGCCCATTTCAGGGTCGTAGAGCATCAGATTGCCCATGTGAGAATGGGTTAATTCCAGTGCTTTCTCCAGAATGAGGTCAAAGACGCGGGTAAGATCGAGCTGGCTGGTGATTTCCTTACTGATTTCGTTGAGAACCTGGGCTTCCGCCGCAAGACGTTTCTCCCGCTCGTAGGCCTGCGCATTTTTGACTGCCAGCACGGCCTGCCCGGCAAGAGTGAGCAGAAAATCTTCATCCTCCTGGTCAAAAGCACCTTCTTTCGTGCTTTCAAAATTGAGGACACCAACCACCTCATCTCCATCAAGCAGCGGCACATCCAACTCGGAAACAGTATTAGAAGAGGCTGAAATGTAAATATCACGCCACAAAGGATCAAGATGTACATTACTTACCCTTGCCGCCTTTTTCTGCTCCAATACCCAGCGTGTGATACCTCTGCTTGCCTGCACCGGGACGATAAGCACCTTGCGCGATATAGCATGCTGCCCAATTGTGGCTGTAGTCACCAGAGCCTTAGTCCGTGAGTCGTAAAGTAATATTGAGGCTCCGTCAGCAGGTACACGTTCATGGCCAAGTTTAAGAAGCGTGTCTAAAACAGGCTGCAGTTCCAGGTTACGGCTGAGTTCACGATCAATGTCCTGTAAAATTTCCAATTCACGCACGCGCCTCTGAGTTAACGTACCAAATACTCTCGCGTTCTTGACAGCAACAGCGGCAAAGTGAGCTAAACCATCGATGAACAGTTTTTGGGTGGCGTCGAAGCGTTGTGGCTGGCGAAAATTGACAAACAACACCCCGACCAACTCGTCTCCAATTTGCAACGGTAGAGCTGCTATCGAGCGCACCATCTCACGTTGTCCGAAACTTCCTCGCCGCACATAGGAGTTACCATGCAGTTTAGTGTAAAAGGCATCACTATCTTTTGCGAAGATAGGAGTCTTAAGTTGAACCATCAGCGCCATCGTATCGTCAGATTGGTTAGGGGACATAGATTGGATGGTCGAGTCGATCACCGTACCGGTAATGATTGGGGGCAGTATAAAGCGCCGAAGAGCATGGTCATAGGGATAGAGGACTACAATATCGGCTTTCGCGGCATCCCGGATTTTGTCAACGGTCGCCTGCAAAGCCTGTTCAGAGTCAAGCTGCTGTGTCAGGAACTGACCTGTTTTGTTGAGCTGAACAAGACTGTTATAGAGGCCTATATTATGAAGCGCCAGCGCGATATGCGGCGCCAGCAGTTGTAGGATGGACAGGTCCTCCTGGTTGTAATTGTTTGGCTGAGGATGTTGAATGGAGAGCACACCCAGAGGGGTGTCGCGTAACTCAAGTGGCACAAAAATAAGTGACTCCTTCGACCCGGTTGCTGTGATTTCGATGGGTTGGAACGGCAGGTGTTCAGCCTCTTTATCTAGATGCTTAATGAATAGCATTTCCCGTGTCTCTATAACATGCTGGCACGCACCTTCCAGAGGCGAGTTAAACTGGAAAACAGACTTTCCCTCCTCTTCCAGGTAAACATCCAGGGTGTTAGTTTGTGGTTGATAGACTGCCAGTAAAAGGGCATAAGTGGTTTGGAGCACATCGGGTAAATACTTTTGCAGTTTTTGAAAGAGGATATCAATAGTTCCAAGTTCGTGATTGATTTCTTGCCCAATCCGGGCAACCTCTTGATAACGCCGCAGCAGCCATGTTTCCTGAAGGATGAATGAAGCTTGATCTGCGAAGATCTGAAGAAGTTTGTAGTCATCGAGGCTAAACTGTTGTGGCTGTCTGAAGTTAAGGTAAAGTACGCCCAATGGCTGTCGTTGATGTCTCGTATACAGAGCCAGGGCTGCGAAAGCGCGCATGTTTTCAGTGCGTGTTACTGTACTCTGGTATTCAGGCTTGACTTCCAAATCCTCAACCACTACTACCCCCTGCCTTAAAACCTGTTGCGCCAACCCTCCTTCACTCGGCTCCTTATAAGATACCTTTTCTCCTCTCAACAAGGTGCCTGCAGCGGTTAGCGATGCTATGAATCGACCAGTGATTGGATTAATTGCAAAGATGACGCAGGAATCAGCGACGAAGAACGTCAGTGCCGTCCGGGCAATATGTTGCAGCGTATTATCTAAATCTCCAGGGGTGCCAGCCGTCTGTGCCAGTACATCTAACAACTCGCTCAGGTTGTACAGTGGTTGAGGATTCACTTTGTACCTCCGATGGGCGTGCGAAGCATCCGGAATACATAAATACCTAAAGTACCCTCATATAATCATTAGTATAATACAAACTTATCAATATCTTCGTCAAGAAAATGTAAATTTGCATATTGAGTTACTTGCATGTTCTATTGGATTTTTATCTATCTGGCAGGTAGTATTCACCAACGCACGTGAAAGCCGCTGACATGTTCGCTCGGCTCGCCCCAGGTGACGCGCACGTCGCGCACATGGGCAGCAGGTGGCCCCTGGCGCAGGTATGCCAGCAAACGTTCAAGGGCAAGGCGCGGCCCCTGCGCCAGCACTTCCACGCTGCCGTCGCTTTCGTTGCGCGTGTAGCCGCGTAGGGCGAGCATCTGCGCCTTTTGCACTACAAAATAACGGAAGCCCACTCCCTGCACTCGTCCATGAACATAGGCATGCAGTTCTTCAATGATCTGGATTTCGTGCTCGCTCATGCGTCGTATAATAACATAGAGTGTTTCTTCGCACCAGGGGCGGCCCTGATTTGGTCTCCGTCCTTGCGGGTGAAACGTGATATTCAGGGGTAGGGGCCAGCTTTAGCGCGCCCGTGTTAGCAGCAGACAAGACCACCAGGAACACGGGCGCGCTAAAGCTGGCCCCTACGCATCACCCCAAAGGATGGAGACCCCTTACTTTCAGGCATATTTCAGCAAAGGCTCTTAAAATGATAGGGGGAACGCGCGACAAAAGCGCATCTCATGACGTAGTATTATACACAACGGTCGTGTTGTCTAATTTGTGCCGGTATTTCCTTTAAGCTTTGGTGTCCACGTGGTACACTATGGAAAAGCGCTGTTACGTATTGTTATTTCAGTCAACCGGGAGAAATGTATGCAGTCTATCCAGGACCTCGCCAGCGCGGTACAAAGAGTGATTAACAATGTCGAGAAAGTGATAGTTGGAAAAGCTGAACCTGTTGCTTTTAGCCTGATCGCGGTGATCTGCCGGGGGCATGTGCTGATCGAGGACGTTCCCGGCGTTGGTAAAACGGTGCTGACAAAAGCCATCGCGCGTTCAATTGGCTGCACCTTCAAACGTATCCAGTTTACACCTGACCTCCTGCCCAGCGATGTGACGGGCGTCTCGATCTACAATCAGAAGACTGGCAACTTTGAGTTTCGCGCGGGTCCGATATTGTCACAGATCGTGCTGGCCGACGAGATCAACCGTGCCACGCCCAAGACGCAGTCGGCTCTGCTAGAGGCGATGGAGGAGAACCAGGTCACGGTGGACGGCATCACGCATCACCTGCCGGAGCCGTTTATGGTCATGGCGACGCAGAACCCGATCGAATATGAAGGAACGTTTCCCCTGCCGGAGGCGCAGCTTGACCGCTTCATGATGAACATCAAGCTCGGCTATCCCAAAGCCTCAGATGAAATGAATATCCTGGACTCCCACCAGTATCACCACCCGTTGGACGACCTGGCGCAGATCATGACCGCAGATGAATTGGTGCAAATTCAAGAGCAGGTGCGCGCTATCCATGTGGATCCATCCATCCGTGAGTATATCGTGTCCATCGCCAGCGCCACGCGCACGCATAACTCCATCTACCTGGGAGCCAGCCCGCGCGGATCGCTGGCCCTCTATCGTGGATCACAGGCCCTGGCGGCTATGCGCGGGCGCGGCTATGTTATTCCAGATGATGTGAAGCTCCTGGCTAAAGCCACGCTGGCGCACCGCATTATTGTTACGCCGGCGGCGCGCGTGCGTTCTATAACCTCGACGGCAGTGCTGGATGAAATTTTGCAGGTTGTGCCTGTGCCAGGCGCATGGGTCGGTGGCGGGAAGGGGCGCTGAGCTATGCGGCCCTGGCAAGCCATCGTACTCATTATCATACTGGCGTTTTTCGCCATCAGCAGCGGTTGGCACGTCTTGTATATCCTGACGTATGTCTTGTTGTGCTTGTTGATTGTCTCATGGCTGTGGGCGCGCTACAGCCTGCGTAAGATGGTCTTCCGGCGAGCGGCTACCAGCGGGCGTGTGCAGGTTGGCGAAACCTTCGATGAACGGTTGATGCTGGATAATATCAGTTCGCTGCCCAAATTATGGGTGCAAATTGCAGACGGCTCGAACCTGCCTGGTCATCGCGCTGGATTCGTGGCGAGCATGGGCGGGCGCAAACGCGCCACCTGGCGAGCGCGCACAGTGTGCAGGCAGCGCGGGCGTTTTCAGCTTGGACCCGTCGTCGCCACCAGTGGCGACCCTTTCGGACTGTTCCGGCGGCGCGTCGTCCTCACCGAACAGCGCGACCTGCTTGTCCTGCCACAGGTGCTGCCAATCACTAACTTCGTGCTGTTTTCGGGTGGGCTGCCGGGACGCGGCCGCACCTCGCGCCGCGCCCTGCAAAATACCACCAATGCTACCACTATTCGCGACTATATGGCCGGAGATTCACTTAATCGCATACACTGGCGTTCCAGCGCGCATTATAATAGATTAATGGTGAAAGAATTTGACCTTGATCCTGCAATGGATGCCTGGATTATTCTTGATCTGCATGAGGAGGCGCAGGCGGGCGAAGGTGAGCATTCCACCGAGGAATACGGCGTCACCATTGCTGCCACTGTCGCCAACTACCTGCTGCGCCAGGACCTATCGCTTGGCATGATCGTCAATGCCGGGCAGCGCGAATTTCTGTCGCTGGATCGCGGCGATCGCCAGGTTGAACGTATGCTTGAATTGCTCGCGGTTGTCAGCGCTGGCCCTGGCCCTGATTTGAAAGAGGCGCTGGCATTGGATGCTTTCCATTTCGGGCGTAATACGATGGCGGTCATTATCACGCCATCCTCGTCACGCGACTGGCATGATGGCGTGCGTCATCTGCAGAGGCGCGGCGTGCAGGTAGCTGTGGTAGGGTTAGATAGGGCTTCATTTGATGAAAATATTCTACCGGATGAAGATACATTGGCCCTGCTTGAAGGCGCCAATATTCCAGTGCTGCGTGTCAAAAGTGGTTCTTCCATCAGCGAGGCGCTTGAAAAAGACCCGGAGGCACGCTACGCGCTACGGAGGTAGGCTCTTATGCAGGATGCATCAGTTAAAAGGTTGTCACAACTCATTAGCGAACCGCGTCAAGATGGTTCAGGCAATAAGAAACGCCTGCAGCCGCGCGGCGTGCTCGCGCACATCAAATTGGCTGAGGGTTGGTTTTCATTCTTCCTGCTGTTGACGGTGGTCTATAGCACTATATGGAGCGTGCAAGCAGCAGGTTGGGTCGACCACCTCAATATCCTGACCTTGACAACCGCTCTCGGCTTGCTGATAGGCGTGATCGCCGCTAAACAACGACTCTTGCCGCGACTGCTCGTGCATCCTCTCGCCATCTTATTCGGCCTGCTGCTGGCTTTCTGGCAAACGGCTGGCGCGGATGATGGCGGAAACATTATGGGGTTGGTCAATGGCATTCATCAATGGATCGTGCTCGCGCTGGCCGGGGGAACGAGCGCCGACGATTCCATTTTTCTCTTCTTTATAACAGCCCTGGGCTTCCTGCTGGCCTATACCAGCGCATGGCTGCTGTACCGCACGCGCAGTCCCTGGTTGATGATCCTAGCCAACGCGGTGGTGTTACTGATTAACCTGAGCAATATCGATCCAGGCTATATCATTTTCCTGGTGATCTTCCTGGTGGCTGCTTTATTGTTACTGCTGCGTTTCAACCTGTACGAGTCGTCGGCTCGCTGGAAAAGTTTGGGGCTGCGCACTTCCGATGACCTGGGATGGGAATTTATGCAGGCCGGAGCCTTGCTTTCCATCGGCATTTTGATTCTGACCTGGTTCATACCCTGGGGCTATGTCAATGATGCGGCCGCGCAAATCTGGAGCGCCGACAACAACCCCTGGGTGGTTATCCAGAATAACTGGAACCGGCTTATTGCCATCACGGGCGGCTATAACTCATTAAATCACGGCAATTTCACGGATACACTTTCCCTGGGTGGCAATCCTAACCTGAGCAATGATCTCGTGTTTACGGTGACATTCAGCGACGATGGCCAGTATCTACAAGCGCTCAGCTATAGTACATACGATGGCCGGAGCTGGTCGAACGGCCCCAGCAGTGGCCTCGACGTGAAACCGGGCAATACCGACTTTGACCCATATACAACTGATTTACGTGCAGTCCAGCAACATATCAATGTCGTGAATCCGCCCGGAGGGCAGTATCCATACCTGTTCGGCGCGTCCCAGATTGCCTCAACTAACCAGCCTTCCCAGGTGGTTTCAAGGAACTCTGACGGTACCGTTGTGGCCTGGCTACGCACGGATGGTAAGCTCGCAGCAAGCGAGCAATACAATGTGACATCTTATGTCTCAGCAGCCGATGTCGCTACGCTGGAAACGGTGCCATTTCCGAAGAATGCGCCATCCTATACACCTAATCCTCTCATTCCTGACGAAGCTCCCCCTGTAGATTACTATGACCCGAATGTGCTGCATACATACCTGCAATTGCCCAAAAACCTTGATCCGAATATCCTGGCGCTGACGAAAAAGATCACTTCCGGTTACAAGAATATGTATGACATGGCGATAGCTCTGCAAAACTACCTGCAGGATAACTATCACTACAATACCAACATCCTTCTTCCCCCTCAACAGGAGGGTGTTTCCTGGTTCCTCTTCCGCAGCGGGTTCCAGGGCTTTTGTAACTATTTCGCCACTGCTATGGCGGTTATGGCGCGCGAAATGGGTATGCCGGCGCGCGTGGTCGCCGGATATACCAATGGCAAGTTAAATACTAAAACACATCAATGGGATGTGCTTGGCTCTGACGCGCATGCCTGGACGCAAATTTACTTTGCTGGCTATGGTTGGGTCAACTTTGAGCCGTCGGCCACTTTTCCCACATTTGTTCGCCCACTGCACATTGCTGGCGGCGCGGCAACGGTAACTCCGGGCGGTCCTGGCGCTTCATCGCCGGGTACCGTGCATAAACCGCTTCGTGATCTCAACTTACCAGATACCGGCTCAGGAAGTGGGTCTGGCTTGTCGCAGGCCAGTGTTTCAGCGCAGATACGGCAGGATGTGGGGATTGCTCTATTGGCGCTGTTGCTGCTGATCCTCGCCGGCCTGGCTTACTTCAGCGTATGGTGGCGCCGCCTGTACCGGAGGTATGGTATATCCGCGCAGGTGTTTGGACGCCTATCTATGCTGGCGGACTGGGCTGGTTTAGCTCCACGCCGCTCGCAAACGCCCTATGAGTATGCCCATGCGCTGGCGGAGGCTGTACCCGAACAGGCTGTCACCATCGAACGCCTGGGAGACATCTATGTGCGCGACCGTTGGGCCGATCCATCCAGCTCGGAACATCCACGCCGTAACGGGGAGATCAACGAACTACCACGCATCTGGGAAATACTTCAGCCACGTCTTTTCTTATACGTGATGCGGCATCCACATTTCTTGCGCCGGCTGCCCGATAAAATAGGCGTGTTCATCCACCAGCGCCGGGCAAACAGGCGCAAGAGGCGACTGGATGATATCATCACGAATGCGGAATAAAGCATGCGTAGGCATGTGATTATGGAGATTACATCTATCGCATGCTCGTTGAACGTTGTTATACAAAATAGTAAGGCAAGGTTCAATGGTGAAGAAGAGTCCTTGACAGTGCTGGACCTTTCTGTTGATTGAGGAACCGTCAAGTTCATTTGAATCCTGCCAAAGAAAGGAAATTGTCAACATGGATTGGGATTTATTGCGAGAAACGGCCCCCTTTCTCATAGGATTGCTCGTTCCACCACTGGTGATGATGGCGATGCGTCCCGGCTGGTCGGGTCAGGCAAAGTTTCTAGCAGCCTTTCTGCCCGCGTTAGTGTTGGGGTTCTGCACCAGCTACCTGGCCGGTGAGCTGCTGGCGGGCATGCCAGATGGCTTGATTGCTGTCATGATAGATACGGCGCTTGTCTTCACCGGTTCGCAACTGGCGTACAGGTTGTTCTGGAAACCTGTGCTGGAGCCACGCCTGCAGCGTATGATGGGTACTGCGCCGGAGCGAATCCGCAATTAGCTATTTAAAATGCTGCTAAAATAGACAAATTGCCCTTGACAATTCACCAATGAATTGCGTATAATCGCAACAGTGGGATTGCAGGGGCAATCTCATATCATGTTCAGTCACCAGGCATAAAACCTGGCAAACAAAACACCCACAAATCTCGCGAAAGGAGATGGCACGAATGGCTAATGCAACCAGAATGCTGGCTTTGACCAGATTGCGCTACGAATCTGCCCTTTATGGCCATGCTGTGCCTTTCGGAGGGGTGACGCCTACCATCGGTTTCGGCGGTGTTCCTGGCAAGTTCTCTGGTCCCGTTTTCGCTACCAATGGCCGCAGTATGCCCATTTCCAGGGGGTCTCCACCATTTTACGATGAGTGATTGACAAAACGAGAGAAACCTTGACCGTGGGCGCTGACGAAAACGAAAATTCAGCCTCACGGTTTTTTATTGCTCTTAATTACTGATTGTTAGCAAGAAAGGAATCGAACACATGTACAGTGATTTTGCAATACTTGACAGTGGATGTCAGGAATAGCAGGTTACACTTTTAATGGTGAGAAGAGGAGAAAACGATGGCAATTCAAGATCTTGCTGACGTGAAAATCGCAGAAGATATCATGATTGATCCAACAAAAGACGCCCTGGAGATCGTGGGCGTCTCGAAGGTATTCAAGAAATCGAAGCCTCTATGGAGCAGTCTACTCAGGCGGCATAAAGAGGATGAGAAGCGCGAGGTGCGCGCAATTGATGATGTTACCATGATCGTCAAACGGCGCGAGATCATGGGCATTCTCGGCGCGAATGGCTCTGGTAAATCGACGCTGATTCGTATGCTCTCAACCCTGCTCATCCCCGATAGCGGCTACCTGCGCGTCTTTGGCTACGATGTCGAGAAGGACGAGCGCATGGTGCAGCGGCTCATCAATCGCGTCAGCGTGGAAGCCTCGTTCTTCAAGAAGCTCTCGCCAATGGAGAACCTGATTTATGCAGCCAGGCTGTACAACATGCCAGGCGCGGAGGCGCGCGCGAAGATCAGAAGCATCCTGGGCCGCCTGGGCATCCCGAAAGATCGCATCGGGCAGCCGCTTCAGAACATGTCGCGCGGCATGCAGCAGAAAGTCGCCATCGCGCGCGCTTTTCTAACCGCACCTATCATGCTGCTGCTGGACGAGCCGACGACGGGTCTTGACCCGCGCTCAAAGATCGACGTGCAGAACTTTGTGCGGGAACTGCGCGAGAAACATGACGCTACCATTCTCATAACTACCCATGATATGGATGAGGCGGAGGCGCTGTGTGATCGCGTCGCCATCATCGACCAGGGGCGCATCGTCGCCATGGGTACCGTTGAAGCACTGAAACAGGCGGTTATGGAGCGCATGGAACGCACCACACCTGTCACCATGAATGAAGTTTTTATGCATTATACCGCTGCTCATCTTATCACTGATGCCGACATCGAACGCTTTGGAAGCTGGGAAAAAGCCTTCGAAGCATTTGAGGCGCAGAAAGAGGATGAGGACGAGTAATAAACAAGGAGTTACTCACCGATGAGTTCGCTTTTACATCAAGGACGCGCGTCTTACGCCTTCTTTGAGCGAAACTGGAACCTGACCAAACGCTACCTGGCCTGGGAAATAGTGTGGCTGGTCTACAATATCGTCAATGCCATGAGCGTGACCTACATCGGAGCAAGCGCGCAGCTTATCACCGGCGTCAAGATCAATACCACGTACCTGATCCTATACCTGTTGATCGGCACATCGGTCTGGTCGTATCTCAGCGTCACTTTCGAGGGCGTTACCGATATGATTACCATCGAACGCTGGGAAGGCACGATCGAGCATACCTTTATGGCGCCGATCTCGCGTTTCACGCACCTGATCGGGAGTTGTTGGTACGCTATCGCGCATGGCCTGCTTTTCACCTTTGTGCAGTTGATCGTGGTGGGTTCGTTCTTCCACCTCGATCTGAGCCATGCCAACTACCTGACCGCGATCTTCATGCTGCTGGCGGGCAGTGTCTCGTTTGTAGGCTTTGGCATCGGCGCGGCTGTGCTGCCTTTGCTCTTCACGGAGCGTGGGTCGCAGATGTCCTACATTGTGCGCGCCGTCCTACTGCTGGTGTCTGGAGTCTACTACCCGGTATCGGTGCTGCCAGGGTGGATGCAGCCTCTGGCGCGTATCTCGCCTGCCACCTATGTGCTGGAAGGTCTGCGCGCCGCTTTGCTTAACAAACAGGTGATTTGGTCCGGCGAGATCTGGAGCTATACCTGGCCGCTGATTGTGACAGGCATCGTGAGCGTGCCGCTCGGAGTCTTGATCTTCAAGCGCGCCGAACGCTTTGCCAAGCGCACCGGCAGACTGAAGCGAAACGGATAGGGTACATATTGGGGGTGGTCAACCTGAACCACCCTCAATAGAAAGAATTAGAGAATAGGAGAAAAGAAACATGACACATACATTGCCACAGGGTTTTCAAATGCGCCCACCAACGATGGACGACCTGGAAGCCGCCTATAAAGTGATTGAGACCTATGGTATCGCGTACTTCGGCTCGCCTGAATTCACCCTTGACGAGTTGCGTACAAATTGGCTGTCGCCAAATTTCAACTTGCAGCAAGATGCCTGGTTGATCATTGGACCTGCTCAGCAGGTTGTTGGCTATGCCTCCATGATGCAAAGGGAGCATGCACGCATTTACAGTGAAGTCTTGGTGCTGCCTGGGTACTCTGATCTGGGTATTCAAGATTGCTTGCTGGGTCAGATCGAACAATGGGCGCAGGGGCAGATTCCACTGGCAAAGCCAGATGCACGCATCGCCTTATTATGCTGGACGAGCAACAACGATGAGCAAGGCCGACAGAGCCTGGAGCGGCAGGGCTTCAAAGAGATTCGTCGTTCTTGGAACATGGAGATTGAGATGAAGGAAGCTCCAACGGAGCCGGAATGGCCGACGGGGATCACCGTGCGTACCTTCCGCCGGGGCGACGAGCGCCTGGTCTTCGATACCGATGATGAGGCTTTCCAGGATCACTGGGGGCATATGCCTGGCAACTTCGAGGAATGGAAACACTGGACGGTCGAGCGTGAGAACTTTGATCCCACCCTGTGGTTCCTGGCCTTCGAGGGTGAACGCATAGCTGGAATCTCGCTGTGTACCTATCGCGATGATACCGGCTGGGTTGACACCCTGGCGGTGCTGCGTCCCTGGCGACGAGTGGGTCTGGGTCAGGCGCTCATGCTGCATTCATTTGGCGAGTTTTACCGGCGCGGCACCCGCACAGTTGGGCTGGGCGTCGATGCGCAGAATTTAACCGGAGCGACACGGCTCTACGAGAGAGTGGGTATGCATGTCGCGCGAGTCTATATCAACTACGAGAAGGAGCTGCGCGCGGGCATAGAACTTAGCACGCAGGCGATTATGTCCTGAATTGGTTTGTGACTCGCTCCTTCTCTGCTAGTCTGAGGAACGGAGAAACTGGCAATGTCTGTACATTTAACTAACTTACTGGCGCGTATACCTGAGGAAAGGGATTTATACTCGATCATGGAACTGGTTGCAATCTGTGATCGCGCTGAACATGGCATTGCGGACAGTTCGATTGAGGAGCTTCAGGCTCACTGGCGGAATCATAATTTCCAGCTTGCGAGCGATGCGTGGGTCATCGTTACCGGCAAGAGGCAGTTTGTCGGTTTCGGGTGTGTGTGCCATCGCGACTACGAGGAGTATCACATCTTCATTTGTGTACACCCCGGTTTCCGCAAACGCGGTATCGGAACGCTGTTGCTGCGCCTGATCGAAGACCACGCTCGCCAGCAGATACACAATGCCTTGCCGGACGTGAAAGTGTGTCTGAAGGGGCTGGTGAGCAGCAATAACACTGAAGCGTGCAACCTGTTCGAGCGTGAAGGCTATACGCTGGCGCGCGAGTTCTGGCGTGTCAAGGTGGAAATGGATGAAGCAGGCGAGCATATACGCTACGACGGAAAACTCAAGCTCGACATGCAGATCGAGTCCCGGCAGTTGGTCGGCGCTGCGCCGCTCTATGATCGGGAAGGTGTATATAGCGTCCGGCGCTACTGCGAGTACGAGAAGGAATTGCGCCCGGCGCAAGCGCTGGTCCCCTGTGAAAGTGTGTGCCTGTCGGCAACATGCTAGAGAAATGGAAATTTGCAGGTTGGAAACAAGCCGAGAGGGGTTCCAGGGCGACCGCAAGGGACTCCTCCCCACCTCCGCTCCACCCCCGTCCCTACCATGTGGACTGACCCCACGGGACCAGACAGGCGAGAAAGGGAAGTTCTCCGAAGA
>DATGGW010000120.1:0-2494 GCA_035308345.1 Ktedonobacteraceae bacterium
GTCTGAGGGGCCACTGCGCCGCCATACACACACTTACGATTTGATGCGCCAGTGCATCCACTGTGGCTTCTGCCTGCCAACCTGCCCCACCTATGCCATATTGGGCGTCGAAATGGACTCACCTCGCGGGCGTATTTACCAGATGCAGGCAGTGGCAGAGGGCCGCCTGGCGATTTCTCCCGAATTTGTGGAGCACATGTATTGCTGCCTGGGCTGCCGCGCCTGCGAAACCGCCTGTCCCTCCGGCGTGCAATTTGGCAAACTGATCGAAGCCGCGCGCGAGCAAATCCAGATGGAAGTAGCGCAAACTCCCCTGCTAAACGGGCACCAACAGGAACTTCCTGAGCCAGAAGGCACCCAACAATATCCCTTGCATAAAGACGAGGGCCGCTCATCTCATCTCGAATCGCCCACCGAGCGACTGCTGCGACGTTTCTTCTTTGACATTATGTTGCCATCGCGCCTGGTGACTTCGCTTGTCTTTGCCGGATTGAAAATCTACCAGCGCAGCGGGCTGCAAACCCTGGCGCGCCGCACAGGTTTACTCGACATCACCAACGCGCTGCCCACGCCATTCAAGGGACAGCTAAAAACCCCTGAAGAACTCATGCCTGCTGCAAGCGGCGACCTGCTGCCCCGGCCAATACCTGAGATCACACCGGCGCCTGGCAAGAAACGCTTTCGCGTAGGCTTCATAAGCGGCTGCATCATGGACCAGGTTTTTCGCGACATTAACGAAGCCACTATTCGCGTCCTCACCGCTAACGGCTGCGAAGTGATTACCCCTCCTCAGCAGCAGTGCTGCGGAGCGCTGCATGTTCACGCGGGCGAGGCAGAACGTGGCAGGCAACTCGCGCGCCAGAACATCGATGTGTTCGAGCCATACGAATGCGATCTGATTATCATCAACTCCGCCGGCTGCGGCTCCAATCTGAAAGAATACGGCCACCTGCTGCGTGATGACGCTGTGTATGCCGCGCGCGCGCAAGCCTTCAGCGCGAAGGTGAAAGATGTAAGCGAGTTCCTGGCCGGCATTGAATTGAATCGCGAGATGGGCGAGGTGCAATACACCGTTGCCTACCACGATGCCTGTCACCTTTTCCACGGCCAGAAAGTAAAGCAACAGCCGCGAGACCTGCTGAAAGCTATTCCCGGCCTGAAGATTGTTCCACTCAAAGAGGCTGAATGGTGCTGCGGAAGCGCAGGTATCTACAATATCACCAACCAGGACATGGCCTCCCAGCTTTTAGAGCGCAAGATGACTAACATCGCAGCCACAGGCGCGCAGATCATCGCGACCGGCAATCCAGGCTGCATGATGCAGATCGCCATGGGCGCGCGCCAACGCGGCCTGGACATCGATGTAGTTCACCCCGTCGAACTCCTCGACCAGTCCTACCGCGCCGGCGGATTGTACGATCTGCCCGTGCGCGATACTGAGGCTGCAACACAACGAAAGCGCGCAATGTTCGCCAGTATCGGTATAGGCATAGCTATCGGGCTGTGGCTTGCGCGCCGCCGCCGCCGGTAGGGATGTCCCTTGTCTATGTATGATGAAGCCATGGTATCGTAGTGGCGATTCCTTGCGGTCGCCATGTAAAACATGCAACTGGCTTTTCTTCACATAGCACATGAAGCCATTTTATATAGCAATTACTCACAACACCGACCTTTCATGCATGATAGTCATTTATACAAATTCTTTTCGGAACTTCCGTTATCCATTATTAGGGAGAGCGATTCTTTATTCCGATCTGAAGGGGATCATATGCAAAGAGACAAAGACGATCTGACCGATGTTCGATTCCTCGGTTCGATCAGTGCTGGTTTTCCTTCACCAGTTGATGAGTGGAAGGAACCTCCGCTGAATTTGCACAACTACGTTGTGAAGCATCCTGTTTCGACATACTTTATGAGAGTTAGTGGCGATTCCATGACGGGTGCGGGCATCCATCCTGATGATGTGATAGTCGTTGATCGAGCGCTGACCGCTATGCATAAGAAAATTGTGGTTGCCAGAGTTGGTGGTGGGTACACGCTCAAACGTCTCCTTATGGGCAAAGGCCGTATTGTCCTCAAACCGGAAAATCCTGCTCACAACGCAATTGAGGTGACAGGAAGAGACGATTGGGAGGTGTGGGGAATAGTCACTTTTGTTATTCACAAAGTGAATTAAATCAGAAAATATGTATGGTCACAAGCATGCAATCGCCATGCCCTATAATACAAAAAAACCAACTGAAATTCGGTTGGTTTTTTTAGCTCTTTTCGGATTGCTAACCGCATGCAGAGAGAATAATTACCTCAATCTTGCCGGGGACAGGTCAGAGCCGAGCCAGCCGAGCGACAGCCGCGCGCTCACAGAACGAGCGAGGAGCGAGCGAGAAACAAGCCGTTGGATCATTAGGGCCGCTTGGCTGCACCTGTTACCAGGCGTGCGCCGGCGGTCTATCTACCAGGTGGTCTGCCTGGGATCTTCAGCAGCTGTACAGCT
>DATGGW010000121.1:0-6674 GCA_035308345.1 Ktedonobacteraceae bacterium
TCACCAGTTCCTCTCCGTCCTTCGCCCTTGCCAGAAGACTCGTCAAATGTGGTGATAGATGACTGAAGAACTGTTTTCTACACATATTAAAATGCTCGTGATCGATATTGATGGTACCTTGTTGGACCCAGATGGCAAGATTACCGCGCCAACACTGGCTGCTGTGCAGGCTGCGCAGCGCGCAGGTATCATAGTTACCCTGGCAACTGCCCGCCGCTATAGCAATACGATGCAGATCGCGACGCAACTGGGGCTGGAAATTCCGCTCATTTTGTATGATGGGGCTATGATTGTGCAGCATCCTCAACGGGTGATCTTGCACAGGCAAACACTGCGCTCGCGTATCGCCCAGCAAGCAGTAGAAATACTCGTGCGCCACAATGTTCAACCTGTGGTTCACCCAGATACCGGTTTGAACGAGGAGATCTGGACAGGGCCGGAAGATTTCGATAACCTGTTGCTGAATGTCTACTTAACCGCGTTTCGCGAGCAGGTGCGGCGCATGCCTTATGAGCGTTTGTGCCAGGGGCAGTCCGATCCGCTGCGTGTGGTTGCATTTGCATCAGAAGAGAGCATTAACGCATTGATGCCGGAGATTGCAGGGTTAGATTGTTCATGGACGAGCATTAAACGAGGCAACTATGGGAGCGCGGAACTGGTAGTGATGAGCGAGGGTTGCTCAAAAGCGAGCGGCGTAGCTGCTCTAGCAAAACATTATTCTCTGGCGCTGCGCGAGATTATGGCTATTGGCGATAACAACAATGACATCCTGATGTTGCAATCTGTCGGCCTGGGTGTTGCTATGGGACAGGCGCCGCAGGCAGTCAAAGCAGCAGCCAGGGCCATTACGGCCAGCAACCAGGAGGATGGAGTGGCGCGAGCCATCGAGCGTTACGCGCTCGGTGATGGATTGATAGAAGCGCGCCTGGATGCGTCAAGCGCGGACTCAAATTCTCTTAACCGCGCCACCTGCCTGTGATTTGGCGCAGCTTGCCAGCGTTTTTGCTGCGCAAGTTGCAGAGCATCCTGTGCATGCATGCCTTCATAAACCAGCACAGCACAGGTAAGTAAAACGCTGCGCCCCACACCGTGTTCACAATGAATCAATGCGCGTCCTCCATGCTGCATAGCCTCGTGTACCCATTGCGCGCCAACCATCATTTTCTCAATCGTCATCGGTTGAGTATCGGGCGTGGGAATGAGCAGTAACTGGATATGTTCTTTTGCCAACGCCTGCTCATCATCACGATGTTCCGAGCGCGTATCGACGATATGGGTGATACCTGCGCGCGCCAAGGCTGCAATATCTTCGGGACGTATGCGCCCGCCAACGGCCAGATCAGGCGTCACCCAACTCATGTTGAGTTGATCAGGTAGAGGGATATGTAGAGCGCGGGCGACGCGCTGCGCCTCTGATTCTTCGGGGAACAGGCGCGCTGCAATGCGAGTCCAGACCCGGTACGTCACACGCACGATACCTGTAAAAAACCAGCGCGCGCCTGAAAAGCGTACGCGAGGGCGCGCTACAACCAGGTTTTCCGGCATATCAACCGGCGGTGGTGTGATGGTAGGGTCTGGTGGCATATAGTGCATTCCTATCTATCCGCAGAGGCGTTCATACTTACAGCTACGGGCGGGCGACCACCAGGGTCGCCCCTACAGGGGATTCGTCGCGGCGCATCACGCGCTGTAATGCTGCGATAGCGCATTCTATCATGCTATCATCGGGTTCGCGCGTGGTTAAACTTTGCAAGGCCAGCCCCGGCGCGAGCAGCCAACGCACCACGCGGTAGCGATAATTTGCCGCGCCCAGGCGCATCAGTTCGTAGGCAATGCCCGCCACAACAGGCACCAGCACAACACGCGAGACGATTTTTAACAGTAGCGGTGGCGAACCAACCAGCGCAAAGACTACAATTGAGACAACCACCACCAGCAATAAAAAGCCAGTGCCACAACGTGTATGTACCCGCGAAGCGCGGCGCACGTGGGGAATATCGAGTAGATCGCCATGTTCCATTGCATTGATTGCTTTGTGCTCGGCGCCATGATAGCCGAACACGCGCTGGATATCGGGAATACGTCCAATCAAGTACAGGTAGCCTATGAGCAGGCCGAGACGGATTACGCCTTCCAGTGTGAGATTGAACCAGCCCTCGCCAATCTGGTTGTGCAGCAGACCTGTGATCAGCAGCGGCCCCAGGAAGAAAACCGCGACGGCAAAACCCAGAGAGACCAGCAGCGTCAACCCAAGCGCCAGACCGCCGATCTGCGGCGGCGCTGGCTGGTCAGGCAAGCTATCTCCGGCGCTCGCAGGCGCGACCGCATCCTCCGCCACGGGCAGGCGTCCATGAGCATCGCCCCTACGGTCCGGTGGAGCATCAGGATCGATTGCGCCCGTGGCAATGGTGGCGGAAAGTGTCATCAGGCGTGTACCAAGCACCAGCATCTCCCACAAGAGCAACATGCCACGCAGGAATGGCAAGCGAAACAAGCGGCTCTGGTAAAGACGCGGATTTAGCGTTTCCTCATACAGATAGATGCTGTTGTCGGGGCAGCGCACAGCCATTGCCGCTGTTTTACGCCCCCGCATCATCACCCCCTCCATGACGGCCTGACCGCCATAATAGAATTTTGCCATGCTATTTCACCTTACAATTCCCTATGCCTGTAGAGCGTTCTCTGGATAAATTTCAAACGAGTTAAGCGGCGTCTGATAGAACCCATCGCAATATTGGAGCGCAAACGCGGCAGCCGCGTATGAATAATACGTACAGGTACGACCGGTTGCAAACGTTTCATCTGCCTTTCACGCTGTGTTCTCTGCTGCGACGCTTCTTGCCAGACACCCGGTGTACCCTCAGAGGGTAAAAAACCAAGAATGCACCGAGCGATATCAAAAGATGCATTTGGACGCGCGATGCGCCTGGCATTTTCCAACTGTTGTCGCATCAACTGCGATCCGGGCTTAATGAGGAGGCGCAGCACATTGACCATCTCGACCAGGTCATAAGCCAGTTCGCCCACCTGATTCTCGGTGACAAACGTTACATTGCCCTCTTCCTGACCGGGGACATATGCGCTGAGAATTATGGGAAGCTCGCACGCCAGGGCCTCACAGATAGTGCCAGGGCCGGCTTTGGTAATAATCACGTCCGAGGCGCGCATCATCTCCGGCATATTATGTACAAAGCCAAATATCTTCGCAGGTACACGCAAACTCGAGCGAATGCGCTGGAGATGCATGTACAGACGCGTATTGCGACCGGCGACAATCAACAACTGCACCGGTAGGTGCGCCTGCGAAATCGCCTGAACCGAAGAGCGCAATCCACCTGCGCCATCGCCACCGCCGACCAGCAAAACGACCGGTATGCCTGGTTCCAGGCCAAGCTTGCGCTGCAATTCCTGCTTGCTCTCGGTGAGCAATGTAAACCTGGGATCGATGGGCATGCCCAGCATATGCACGCGCCTGGGGTCTAATCCGCGTTCCACGTAGATTTGCCTGGCGCGTTCGGTTGGCACAATATAGGCATCCGCGCCGGGAGCGAACCAGGAATAGTGCAGGCTCACCAGGTCTGTCACGACCGTGATGAAAGGAATGTGGAATGCCAGGTCCTGTAAAGCGCGTAGAGTGACATGATTGAGTAAAGGATGGATGGACACAATCACATCAGGCTGCACGGTGGATATTAAGCGCAGCAGCCCCTTGTGAATGAGTGGAGTAGCCATCGTCTGTACGGCTGAGATGCTCTGCGCCTGGTTGCTCAAATGAAAAACCTGCCCATAGAGCCTGGGATTGTAACGGATGGCCGGCCCATACAGTTTCATGGCCTCGCGCAAAGGGAAACGACTGTATTCCTCGAATACATCTACAATTTCAACGCGATAGGGAGGCAGGCTTGACGCGGTAGATGCCCCTGGCGTGTCTGTCTCGCCGCTGCCACGTTCGTTGCCCTCTTGCCGATGGGCAAGCCGGGCCTGGCGCTCCCTCTGAGCGATAATAGTGATGGCATTGCGTATGGCGTTCGCAGCGCTGCGATGCCCTGCCCCGGTATCAGCAATAAGAAACAGTATCGTTCTTTCCTGACCATTCAACGGGTCATTCCCCTTACATTGAACGGATAAATACGAACAGGGGATAAAGCAAGAATGGGCGCGATTTATCGCGCCCCTACATTTATCCCTAATATTTTAAGGTCGAACTGGTTTACTCTTCCGGCAGGTTAAAGCGTTTGCGGAACCGCTCCACGCGGCCTGCGGCGTCCAGAATACGCTGCTGCCCTGTAAAGAATGGATGGCACTTTGAGCAGACATCCACCTTCAAGACGGGCTTGACGCTCAGAGTTTGAAAGCTATTCCCACAGGCGCAACTGACTGTGGCCTCGATATACTTTGGATGTATTCCTTTTTTCATGACAACTCCCGGTTAATTCAACAGTTATGGCTGTGAGCATGATTGTACACGGATGACACATGATCGTCAAGAGGGGTATCTCTCACCATCACCAACACATTTTACGCTATTCTACCACACTACAACACTTTTTTGGCAAGATTTATGCCCGAATTTTTAACCACTGCTCAACGCCTCCACCCACTCCGCTGCATATCCCGTCACCGACCAGTGCGAGCTGGTGCCGATATTGCCCGAAAATGTCGTCTCATAGCCAAGCATAATCACGTAGTCCTGCTCTTTATAGCGCAGCGAAAAGGCATCGCACTCCAGCTTCCCGACGTAAAAAGCATCTCGCTGCTTCACTGTGGTCAGCTTTGCGAGGGGAGCGATGAAAAAGACGCGCTTCTCACCGCGATTTTCGGCGCACAACAGTTCGCGCTCGAACAGGTATATCCTGCCCCTGGCAACTACCTCACTCTTCGTATTGAGCAAGGTCATGAGAGTAAAACGCTGTGGTTGGCGCACTTCAATAGAGTGCGCGATGGTGGCTTCGGCCTGCTCGCGCTGCTCCAGCGTGAGCCCTTCCAGGTGCAGGCGGATATAACGCGAGCTGCCAAAGATGTGGCCCAGACCCTCTTTGCCCTTGCTGATTTGCAGGTACTCTTCACCCTCGTTCACAGCAAAACGCGCCTCGGACCATTCCATCTCCTGCATTTTCTCGCCTGGAAAGCGCACGCGCACGCCCTTATCATCGATCCATATGCCGCAGCGCGCGTATTCATAGCTCAGGATCAGCATAGGCAAGAGTACCACAAAAGCGACAACGCCCACCAGGTAGCCTATAATACTTAGTCCACCCAGGTTCGCAGGCAGCTCATGCAGGCTATCCAGCGCGATCGCGCCAATACAGAGAAACAATATAATGGCAGAAACCACTGCAAAAAGCCTGATGCGGCGCGTATGCTGCGCAAAACGATAGCTCGTAGTTGTCGATATAAGTGCATTCATATGTTCTTCCTACGATTGCGTGTGATACACTAAACAAAAAAGTCATATCCTGCGTTGCAGTGTAACATATCGAGGGTATTTTTACATCATGATTGAAAGATATTCCTTGCCCGCAATGGCCGCGATCTGGTCCGCGACACACAAAAGCGATAGCTGGCTCCAGGTGGAACTGCTGGTCTGCGAAGCATGGGCGCGCGAGGGTGTCATCCCGCCGGACGCTATGACGAAAATACGCGAGGCGCGTTACAACGCTCAACGCATGCAGGAGATCGAGCAAGAAACCCACCACGATATTATCTCCTTCCTGCGTTCTATCCAGGAGCAACTGGGCGCCGAAGGACGTTTCATCCATCTTGGCCTGACCTCTTCCGACGTACTGGACACCGCGCTGGCAACTCAGATTAAAGAAGCGGGGGTCCTGCTCTCTGCCGCGTTGTCGAAACTGATCCAGGTAGTATCAGATGCTGCGGTGCGTTATAAATACACGCTGATGGCCGGGCGCACGCATGGCATCCACGCGGAACCGGTGACTTTCGGATTGAAGCTGGCGCTGTGGATAGACGAGCTGCGGCGCGCTCAACAAAGGCTGGCTGCCGCGCTCGAACAGGTGACGGTGGGCAAGATCTCCGGCGCGGTTGGTACGCACGCGACGGTATCGCCTCAGGTAGAAGAGTTTGTGTGCGCGCAACTTGGTTTGAGTGTGGCGCCAGTTTCCAGCCAGATCGTGCAGCGCGACCGCCACGCGCACTTCATCACGACGCTGGCGCTCACGGGCAGTTCGCTGGAAAAGATGGCGCAGGAGATTCGCCATTTGCAGCGCACCGAGATCAGCGAAGCATTCGAGCCATTCGACGCTGGCCAGCAGGGATCATCAGCTATGCCGCATAAACGCAACCCGGAACTGTGCGAACGTATCTGCGGCCTGGCGCGCGTGCTGCGCGGCTTCGCCGTCACCTCGATGGAAAACGTAGCGCTGTGGCACGAACGCGACATCAGCCATTCGTCTGCCGAGCGCATCATCATACCCGATGCCTGCACCCTGCTGGACTACATGCTGCACCTCTTCACACGAGTCATGAGCGGGCTGCAAGTCGATGAAGAACGCATGCTGGCAAACCTTCACATGACGGGAGGACTGGTCTTCTCGCAGCGTATCCTGCTCTCGCTCATCGACAAAGGCGTGGGCCGCCAGGAAGCCTACCAGATGGTGCAGCGCAACGCTAAAAAAGTCTGGAGCATGTCCAGTGAAGGTCCAATACAAGGACCA
>DATGGW010000122.1:0-3372 GCA_035308345.1 Ktedonobacteraceae bacterium
CCCAGAATCTTCCTGATGTTAAGCGTGAACAATATCGAAAAGACACGCATCGTGTCGTTATAGCGACTATGTGATAGCATTAAAATATGGACACACCCGACAACTACTACGCCATTCTGGGCGTGCCAGTAGAAGCGGATAGCGATACCCTCAAGCGGGCCTATCGCCAACTGGCGCGGCGTTATCATCCCGACCTGGCGGGGTCGGAGGGCGCTGTACAGATGAAACGCATCAATCGCGCCTACGACGTGTTGAGTGACCCTGAGAAACGTCTGAACTACGATACTGTGATCGGCGGAGTGATTGACCTGCGCAGGGGCGACGTAGTGCGCCCGCGACCGGTGCAGCGCAAAGTTGATGCATATGACGACATCGAGTTTTCTGGCCTCAGCATCTTCAGCACCAGAGGACCCTTTCGCGCCGGGCCAAAGCTGCGCACACAGCTAGGCGTCATTTCCTCGTTGAGCAGCGCGCAGACAGCGCAGGGATTGCTGGTTGCGGCTGGTTCATTGGATAGCAAGGGCCTGATCTGGCGAGCGGAGAGCGCGGACACGCCTGTCAGTTTTGCCGCCGATTCTGCCTTTACGGTTGAGTCGCTGCGCGAGATGCGCTTCTCTAAGAGCGGTAGTATGATCGCAGGTTGGGGCAGGCTCAGCCTGCATGTATGGGATGCGCAATCGGGCGTGCTCTTGTGGAGCTACGGTTTGGGCCAACGCGCCGTCTCTGCGCACTATTCTTTTGATATAGTAATGCAAGAAATGCCTGGCTCTGAACGCGCTCTCTGGATGGCCTTGCCCTTGCTGCGTGAAGACCCACGCGCCCCACGCGCGCAAAGTGTTCGCGGAACCGACGTGATCAAACATGCCATAGGCGCGGACGCGCTCGAACTGAGCCAGCCGCTGGTATGCGCGGAAGATGAGATCGAGAAGCGGCAATTCTGGGCCATTCGCCTGCGCGCCCTGGCGCAAGATGCGCGCTCGCTGCTCACCCTGTCCTGCGCTCATGTGCCAGGCGAGCAAGCAGAAATGGCGATTATCCGGCGCTGGGATGTGCAAGCGCGCGCCAAAACGCGTTTTAGCTCGCGCCCACAACCACAGATTACCACCTCATTGATTACCGGCCTGTGCGCCGACTGCGCTCCTCCTTACGCTGTTACCCCAGACACACGCACGCTTGCGTTTGTTAATGCAGGAACCACCGTCCGCCTGCACGATACCGTTACAGGAACATTCAGCGAACTGCCATGTGGAACGTTGGGAGCAAGTTCAAGGCTGGCTGTGTCACCGGATGCGCAATGGATCGCGGTAGCGCGCGAGGATAGCGAGATCAATGAGGGCGTTATCGACCTGTGGTCTGTAAATAGCGATCAGATTGCGCAAAAGTTCTACCATCCCTGGCAAATTAGCGCGCTCTATTTCGCAGAAGGGCAACTGCTGGTCGCCCTCACAGATGGTACAATCCAGATATGGAATTCATAGATTTGTTCCTATTTAGTTTGCCGTTCGTTCCTGTATGTAGGCTAGTTTTGCCATTCCTGTAGAAATTATCTTAGTTCTTAGCGCAATCCCAGAGAAGCGAGGTACAGGCGCATGCGAATTTCGGTGGTTGTCCCGGTCTATAACGAAGAAGAGACGGTAGCACAGGTGCTGGAGTCACTCTCAAAAGTGCCGCTTGATCTCGAAGTGGTGGTCGTCGATGATGCTTCGACAGATCGTACCTGGGAGATTTTACAGGAGCTACGAACGCGAGAGCCATTTAACACCTATCGATTTGTGCGCCATGAGCAGAACCAGGGCAAAGGCGCAGGTCTGCGCACGGGCTTCGGGCTGGTCAGCGGCGATATGGTCACGGTACAGGATGCCGACATGGAATACGACCCGCAGGACCTGCCCGCGCTTGTGCGTAAATGGCAGGAGGCGGGGAACGCTAACGTCGCGGTATATGGACGACGCGACCTGTCACCACAAAAACTCACTACTCGCTGGGGTAACCAGTTTCTCACATCGATCACGAATCTGCTGTACAGATGCCACATTCACGACATGGAAACCTGCTATAAGATGATACCCGGCTCGCTGGCGCGCGTCCTGCCAATGGAGGGTCGCCGCTTTGAAATTGAGCCGGAAATCACCGCTTGCATCGTCCAGGCCGGCTATAAAATCCTGGAAGTGCCAATCAGTTATTCCCCGCGCAAAGCGAAAAAGCTTTCGCCCTTTAAGGATGGCTGGCCTGCGCTGGCTATGTTGCTGCGCCGCCGTTTCATCAAACGCTTTCGTTATACCGCCCCTGTCCAGGTAGAGGTGCACGCATCGCAAACTACTAAAGTCCGGCAATAATTATAGCGTTTTTGACGATAACCTGATCTCCTAAAAGATGATACAATAGCAGCAGAAAATATCTTTTGGAGGTCACAATGTCAGCACGTCCAAAAATTCTGGTAACACAGAGAGTGCCAGGGCCGGCCTATCCCCTGCTAGAAGCCATTGGAGATGTTGAAGCCAACATGGAAGAAGGGCTGATCTGGCCCTACGAAGAGCTCCTGCAGCGCGGCCCTGGTCATGATTATATTTATTGCCTGCTCACCGATAACATCGACGCTGGCTTCCTGGAGGCTTGCGCCGCGAGTACCCCACGCCTGAAAATGGTGGCGAACATGGCGGTTGGTTTCAATAATATCGACGTCGATACAGCTACTCGCCTGGGTATCGCCGTGAGCAACACCCCTGGCGTGCTATCCGACACCACCGCCGATCTCGCTTTTGGCTTGTTAATGGCAACTGCGCGCCGCATTCCCGAAGCGGACAGATTTTTACGCGCTGGTAAATATACCGGTTGGGGGCCGCTGCTCTTCTGCGGCGCGGAGGTGCATCATTCTACGCTTGGCTTGATTGGCGCAGGACGCATTGGCAAAATCATGGCGAAACGCGCCAGGGGCTTCGAGATGAAGGTGCTCTACTATGACGTGTACCGCCTGTCGCCCGAAGACGAGGCGCAGTACAATATGAACTATCTACCAATGGACGAGGTATTGCAACAGGCCGATTTCGTCAGCGTGCATACTCCCTATATGCCGTCAACTCATCACCTGATCAGCGAACGCGAACTGCATTTGATGCAGCCCACTGCCATACTCATTAATACCGCTCGCGGGCCGATTGTGGATGAAAAAGCATTGGTCAAAGCGCTGCAGGACGGGAAAATCGCGGGCGCGGGCCTGGATGTTTTCGAGAACGAGCCAGCCGTCGAACCGGGGCTGCTGGCTATGGAAAACGTGGTGCTCTTGCCCCATATCGCCAGCGCATCGCTCAATACGCGTACCTTGATGGCAACTATGGCCAGCGATAACCTTGTTGCTCATTTTCACGGACAGCG
>DATGGW010000123.1:0-23030 GCA_035308345.1 Ktedonobacteraceae bacterium
TATCGTGGTCGATTCGAGCCGCATACGCCAGGAACTGGGGTATACAGAGCAGGTCGATATCGACGAGGCGACCAGGCGCACAGTGGTCTGGGAACGGGCGCACCCGCGCGCAAATGTCGATGCTAAGGAATTTGATTACGCGCTTGAGGATGAGATTTTATTAGCATGAATACTTGACATTCATTATAGTACGACATACATTGTAGGCAGATACCTCACATGAGGAAGGCTGGCTCATTTCTGCATTTTGCGTCCATCCGCCGGCAAAGGCGGATTTTATTTTTCTGCTTGCTAAAGCAGGCAATGAGAGGAGCTACCTATGCCCGACAACGCTCACATCAAGTTTCTTCTGAACGAAGATGAAATGCCCCGTTCCTGGTATAACATCATGGCGGATATGCCGAATCCACCGGCTCCGGTGCTGCATCCCGGCACCCAGCAGCCGGTTACGCCCGCTGACCTCGCGCCGCTCTTTCCGATGGCGCTGATTATGCAGGAAGTCAGTACCGAGCGCTACATCGATATCCCGGAGCCGATTCGCGATGTCTACCGGCAGTGGCGGCCCAGCCCGCTCTATCGCGCGCGCCGCCTGGAGAAGGCGCTGGATACAACGGCCCGTATTTATTACAAGTACGAGGGAGTCAGTCCTGCAGGCAGCCACAAGCCCAACACAGCGGTCGCCCAGGCTTTCTACAACAAAGAAGAGGGTGTGAAGAAACTCTCGACCGAGACGGGCGCGGGGCAATGGGGATCGGCGCTGGCGATGGCGGGCGCGTTCTTCAATATGGAAATTGAGGTTTTCATGGTGAAGATCAGCTACCAGCAGAAGCCCTACCGTAGAAATCTTATGGAGACTTTTGGCGCAACCGTGCATGCCAGCCCCACCAACCTGACCAACGCCGGGCGCAGCATCCTGGCGCTGGACCCCGAAAATATGGGCAGCCTGGGCATCGCTATCAGCGAAGCCGTCGAAGTGGCGGCTATGAGCGGGGGCACCACCAAGTATTCGCTGGGCAGCGTGCTTAACCATGTGCTGATGCACCAGACCATCATCGGCCAGGAAGCCATGCTCCAGATGGAACGCGCGAGCGACTACCCTGACGTGGTGGTTGGCTGCGTCGGCGGCGGCAGCAACTACGCCGGCATTGCTTTCCCTTTCATCGGCGAGAAACTGCGCAGGGGGTTGAAGACGCGCTTCGTAGCAGCCGAGCCGATGGCCTGCCCCAGCCTGACCAAAGGTATCTACACCTATGACTTTGGCGACACGGTCGGCATGACCCCGCTGGTCAAGATGCACACGCTCGGTCATGATTTCATGCCACCGGGTATCCATGCAGGCGGGCTGCGCTATCACGGCATGGCGCCGCTGGTCTCTCAACTACACAAAGAAGGCATCATCGACGCGCGCGCCTACTACCAGACGGACGTCTTCGAGGCCGCCGTGCAGTTCGCGCGCGCGGAGGGCATTGTACCCGCGCCGGAAGCAGGACATGCCGTGAAAGCCACCATCGAAGAGGCGCTCAAAGCCAAAGAAGCCGGTGAGTCGCCCGCCATCCTCTTCAACCTGAGCGGCCACGGCCACTTCGATATGGCCGCCTACGACGCCTACTTTGCCGGCCGCTTGCAAGACTACGAATACCCGGCGGAAGCTGTGGCGGAAGCGCAGAAACGTATGCCCCAGGTAGTTTAACCAACATTGCCAGTGCAGCGTTTATCAAGAGGACGGCTTGTTTGAGTCGTCCTCTTTTACCTGCCTGGTCGTCTGGCAAGTTTCAAAAGGAGGACAGCATGCTCTTTCTAGTGGAACCGTCCCTCGTCTATAAAGATAGTTTCATCGAGGGCGTGCGCGAATTTCAGGCTGAAGGCCGGGAACTATCTTATGACCTGAACCGTATAAGCGAAAATTTTGGAGCATTTCTCCGACAACTGCGAGACGATGGGGAGCAAGCGAAAATTCCAGCCGACCGGGTGCCAGCCTCCCATTTCTGGCTTATCGATGGCGACGAGTATGTCGGGCGGCTCACGCTGCGCCACGAGTTGAACGAGACGCTGTTGAGCTGGGGTGGGCATATCGGCTACCTGATTTGTCCCTCCAAAAGGATGCGCGGCTATGGCAAAGAAATCTTGCGGCTGGGACTTATCAAAGCGAAAGAGCGCGGGTTGCGCAGAGTGCTGGTGACGTGCGACGAGGACAACATTGGCTCGATGAAGATTATCGAACACAACGGTGGCAAGCTTGAAAACATCGTTGTCGTCAACGATTCGCCGGTGCGCAAGATGCGCTTCTGGATTGATATTGCTTGAAATTCATTCATGATGTGTCTCTCCTCATTAACTCGCAGAAGTTCGCAGCCATTAGGAAAGAAAGGATATGACCATGAGCACAACGGTCTATTACGACAGCGATGCAGACCTGTCTATTATTCAGGGAAAGCGGCTCGCTTTCATTGGCTACGGCAACCAGGGAGCGGCGCAATCCCAGAATCTGCGCGAGAGCGGCGTGACGGAGATCGTGATCGGCAACCGCGAGGATGCCTACAAGGAATCTGCACTTGGTGCAGGATTTCGCGTAATGACCATCGCGGAGGCTGCCGCGTGGGGCGAGGTCGTCTTCCTGCTCATCCCCGACGAAGAACAGCCGCAGGTCTTTAGCGATCAGATCGGACTGCACTTGCAACCTGGCACGACGCTGGTAGTGGCTTCCGGCTACAACGTGGCGTTCAACCTGCTCGCGGTACCCGACTTCGTGGATGTCGTGATGGTCGCGCCGCGTATGATCGGGGCGGGCGTGCGCGACCGCTTTGTTCGAGAAGAACCCTATCCGTGCTTTGTCTCGGTGGAGCGCGATGCGAGTGGGCATGCATTCGACCTGGCTCTCTCGATTGCGCGCGGTATTGGCGCTACACGCGGCGGCGCGGTGGCGTCGTCGGCGAGAGAGGAAGCAGCTCTTGACCTCTTCAGTGAACAGGCTGTCTGGCCCACCATCCTCCTGACCATGCAAGCCGCCTACGAGGTCTTGCACGCGGCAGGATTCAGCGACGAGGCCATCCTCTACGAAATGTACCTGTCAAAGGAGCCAGCCGAAGTCTTTGAGCGTTTCGCCGAGCAGGGCGTGTTCGGGCAGCTCACGCTGCATTCCCATACCAGCCAGTATGGGCAATTGCGCGCGCTGCTCGCCAGCAACGGGGCGGCCTTACGCGAGCACTTCGCGCACATCTTGCATGATGATATCCTCTCAGGCACGTTCGCACGCGAGTGGTCAGATGTGCAAGCGAAAGGGCAAGAGCGCCTTGAGCAACTGCGTGCGGAGGTGCTCGCCAGCCCCCTTGCGCAAGCGGAAGCCGACGTCATGAAGCAGGCAAAGCGGTGATTATGGTGTTTGACTCTCTGGCAAGCACATAGAAGGCAACTTCAACCCGCTAGATTGAAATAACCTGCGCCAGAATGTGTATTGCAGTGTCAATATCGGTGGGCGAAGCACAACTGTAGGCAAGGCGCAGGTTGTGTTCGCCATCGGTGGCATTAACGAAGAAGCCTTCGCCTGCCGCCAGCGATATCCCTTTTTGGAGCGCCAGGCGCTTTACGTCCTGGGCAAAGACATTCTCTGGCAAACGGAGCCAGATGAAGAAGCCGCCTGCAGGGTGCGTCCACTTCACAGCGGGAGGCATATAGCGACGCAGAGCCGATAGGGTTACGTCACGGCGCATTTTGTAGAGCGATTGCAAGCGGGCGATGTGCATCTGCCAATGTCCACTGCGGCAGTACGCAGCAACGATCTGTGCCGTGAAAGGGTTCGCCCCGCCTCCCATTTGCGTGGTACCGCAATTGACACAGCGCTGGATGGCGTCCTCGGAGGCGAGCAGCCATCCAAGCCGCAAGCCGGGCGCAAGCGTCTTCGAGAAACTGCCAATGCTAAATACCTGGCTGCCATTTGCCAGCGCGTAGAAGCTGGCAGGCACTGTGTCTTCAAAAGAGAGGTCGCGATAGACATCGTCCTCCATAATCAGGAAGTTATGCTGGCGAGCGAGTCTGACGATCTCGATGCGCCGTGACTCGGACAAAGTGCTGCCTGTGGGGTTGTGAAAGTTCGGAATGGTATAGAGCATGCTGGGAAATTTGCCACTCGCGTTTAGCAGCGCCAACTGTTTTTCTAATTCTTCCGTGATGAGGCCGTATTCGTCCATGGGGATTGAGCATAGTTCGACCTGGTGATCTCTAAAAATATGAATGGCGTCCACGTAGGTCGGCGCTTCGACCAGCACCACGCCTCCCGGCCTGGCATACAGCCGCGCGAGCATATCTACGGCGTGGGTCGAGCCCGCAACCACCATCAGGTTAGCAGGCTGAATAGAGAGGCCCTGTTCTCGATTGATTTTTTCCACGAGAAAACTGATAAGGCTTTGCGTTCCCTGCTCCGCGCCATACTGGAGGGCTGTATAGGATTGAGGAGAGCTTATTACATGCTGCATGGCCTCGCGCAGTTCAGGTGTAAGCAGCGTGGCAGGGTCTGGATGGCCAAACATCAGTGAAATCGTGTTCGGCGCCGTGCCTTGAGGTAAATCATTTGAGGTCATTAGATGCGCGCATCCTTTCACTCGAGGAAGAAACATTGACTGGCAGTGATTTATAGTTTCACGACAGCCTATGACATAGCACCCAGGTAGGAGAGCATAGCAGCGCCGGTTTTGATGCCCATAAAGAAGCGCGCGACCTCCATATTCTCGTTGGGGGCATGGTTGGACTCATCAGGGTTGGCGTAAGGAACGCCAAAGGCGGGAATGCCCAGGGTTTTGGTGAAGACGTAGTTGGGCAGGCTGGCTCCTTTGGCGGGTACGAGCAGCGGCGCAGCGCCCTGGGCAGCGATAATGGCCTGGCGCAGCGCTTCGGTAAAAGGTGAGTCCAGCGGAGTCTTGGATGGGTCCATACCACCATAGCTCGTGACGCTGACTTGAGGGGCATGGCGCATGACGTGGGCTTTGACTTTTTCCAGGATTTCCGCGGAGGTCTGGGCTTCGACCAGGCGGATATCGCACTTGGCGATGGCCTCATGCGGCAGGACGGTTTTGGAGCCGGGGCCGCCGTAGCCGCCATGGATGCCGTTGATGGTCAGCGTAGGCCAGGCCGCCAGGCGTTCAAAATAGTCACGTTCCTGCGGCTCGTCGAGACGCTGCAGTCCAAGCGATTGTTTGACCCCGGACACACCGATGGGTAGCTTTGCCAGCGCCTGGCGTTCCATCTCGCTCAGTGGTTGAACGTTCTCGTAGAAGCCATCGATTGTGATCTCGCCGCGCACGTTTTTCATGGTGGCCAGCAGGTGAACCAGAGTCCAGAGGGGGTTTGGCACAATACCGCCCCAGTGGCCCGAATGGAGATCGCGGTTGGCGCCGCGGGCGCGCAATTCGATATCAAGGACACCGCGCACACCAAAGCTGATGGTTGATTGCCCATTCTCATGCACCGGCCCATCGCTGACGATCACCAGGCCGGCCTGAAGTTCATCACGGTGCGCGCGTATGAAATCGGGCATATGCGGGCTGCCCACCTCTTCCTCGCCCTCAAGCAGAACTTTCACATTGCAGGGCAGCGTACCCCGGCAGGCCAGGAGGGACTCCAGGGCCATCAACTGGGCAAAGTGCTGGCCTTTGTTGTCACCCACACCGCGCGCGTAGAGGCGGCCATCACGGATAGCAGGCTCAAAGGGCGGAGAGATCCATTCCTCCAACGGATCAGGCGGCTGGACATCGTAGTGTCCGTAGAGCAGAACAGTAGGCGCGCCGTCACGGGCGTGATATTCGCCGAAGACCATGGGCCAGCCACTGGTGGGCATGATGCGCACCTCCAGACCCATCTGGCGCATCACACCTTTGATATATTCCGCGACTTCGCCGATCCCTTCGCCATAGGCGCTGATACTTGGACGACGCAGATAATCGATCAGGCGCGCTAAAAACATCTGGGAATGCTCATCGATGTAAGCGAAAATATCGTTCAGGTCGGGAGTGAGCGGAGTATCCATTGAGGCGTTCCTTCCTGTTCTATGGGTATAATGTTTGCTTCCATCTCTCCGTACTTGTACATGATACCACTTCTTCCAGCAGGAGAGGTATTTCAAGATGACCCATTTTGTGAACGGACCGAGCAAGTAGGCAGTACAGGGATTGACTATTTGTATCAGATGAGTTTATACTTATGTAAATACAATAACAAGGTTATTGCTCGCCAGGGTGGTCGAGCAGTATGAATGCACCTTTACTACAAGTACATGCGGCGTAGGAGAGACGAGGAGGCAAAAGGAGCGAGGTGATGTTGAGGTGACGGAGAACCTGACAAAGTAGAAAACACGAGCTGACCTTTTTGGAATAATCAGTATAAAGTGAGGTACAAAGTCATGGCTGCTCAACCGGCTCAACTCCAACATGAGGCGCTTGGTCTGCGCGACGTCGTGTTTCAGGGGATCACCCACATTGCCCCGGCAATCAACGTCGTGTTCACCTTGCCCGTGATCGCAGCCCAGGCGGGGGCGACGATGCCCCTTTCCCTGGTGCTCTCGGTCGTCGTCTGTTTCTTTATTGCGAACACCGTAGCTCAGTTTGCGCGCTATGTGCCATCGAGCGGAGGATACTACACGTTTGTCTCACGCGGCCTGGGGGCTCGCTTCGGCTTCTTGACGACGTGGAGCTATCTTATCTATGACATCATCGGGCCCGCGGCGGCGGTTGGCTTCCTGGGATTCGCGCTCTCCAGCTTTTTACAGAGCGGTACCGGTGTCAATATCCCGTGGTGGATTTTCTCTGTAGCCACTGCCATTATCGTGTGGGCGCTTACCTACTTCGGTATTCGCCTTTCAACCCGCACGACGGCCATCCTGGGCGGAATCGAGATGCTGATCATGCTTGCGCTTGGTATAACCTTCCTCCTGCATCCGGGGTCGGGATCAACGGTGGCAGCGCCTCTCAATCCTGCGGCAGCCCCGACAGGATGGGGCGGAGTTCTCGGCGGCATGGTGTTTTCGATCCTGGCGCTGAGCGGTTTCGAGGCTCCAGCTCCCCTGGCCGAAGAGACGAAGCGGCCGGCCAGGTTTATCTCCCAGGCTATCTTCACATCGCTGATTATCGTGGGTATCTTCTACATCTTCATGGCGTACGCCAGCGCTATTGGCTGGGGGACCGGGAACATGGCAGCCTTTGCGGCGAATGCCAATCCCTATTACGCGCTGGCGCAAAAGCTGTGGGGAGTAGGCTGGTGGCTCATCTTCTTCGCGATCATCAACAGCACATTGGCGGTGGGGATCGCCTGCACCAACGCTGCCACGCGCGTGATGTATACGATGGCGCAGGCCGGGACGCTTCCAGCAGCATTGGGACGGATCCACCCGGCGCATAAGACGCCCTTTGTGGCAGTGCATGTCGAGCAGATCTTTCAGATCGTGAGTTTCCTGCTGGTCGGCATTTTCTTCGGAGCGAGCGTTATCTTTGGTTTCCTGGGCACCATCGCAACGCTGGCTGTTATCGTGCTGTATATTCTGGCAAACATCGCGCTCACCGCTTTTATCAGGCGTGAACACCCCGCCGACTATAATATCTGGCGGCATGCCATCGTGCCGATAGTAGGAACGTTGTTGCTGTTACCGGTGATGTTTGTCACGGTGTACCCGGTTCCCGCCTATCCACTGAACCTGACGCCGTACATCTTTGTGGTCATGATGATCGCCGGGTTCGTGGTAATGATGGTGCTTATAGTGCGGCGGCCTGAGGCGCTGGCTCAAGGCAGTTCCATGCTTATCAGCACTGTGCAGGAGGAAGTGGAGGAACCCCAGGCTGGCTAAGGGGAGGCGTGGCGACCGCCATGCCTGGATGTTCTTGAGGAGTATTAAGATGGCTGGCACTCGCGTCGAGCTTGCTGAAATTGTGCTGCCGGAGTTTGGTCTGCCTCGTGAAGAACCGACCATTCCGGCGGCCACCTATGAAGCCCGCGTCGCCGCTGCTCGCCAGCGCGCGCATGATGCCGGGTACGAGGTGTTGATGGTCTACGCGGACCGCGAACACTTTGCCAACATGGCATACCTGACTGGGTTCGATCCGCGCTTTGAGGAAGCACTGCTGATCCTCACACAAGAGGGCACGCCGACGCTGCTGGTTGGCAACGAAGACATGGCGTACACGGCTATCAGCCCGCTGCAGTTGCGGCTGGCGCTCTACCAGACGTTTAGCTTGCTTAGCCAGCCACGCTCTTCGAGCGTCCCACTGGCGACAATGCTGCGCGATGCGGGCGTGGGCGCGACCGGCAGCAAACGAGTCGGCCTGGCCGGATGGAAGTATTTTACCCCCCTAGAAAGCCCGGCGCCCGGTGACTGGCTAGAAGTTCCTGCCTATCTTGTGGATACGCTGCGCGGCATGGGCTGCGAGGTGCATAACGCCGGTCAGATCTTCATGGAGCCTGAACATGGACTGCGCGCGGTCAACGATGTTGATCAACTGGCCTCCTTTGAATTCGCAGCCTCGCACGGCTCCCAGGGCCTGCGCACTATGCTGTTCAACGTGCGTCCAGGGATGACTGAGTTCGAGGCGTTCAGGCTGCTCGATCCCATCGGGCTTCCGTTGTGCTACCATCCTGTTCTATACAGCGGCGAGCGAACAGCGCTGGGGTTAGCCAGCCCATCCAGTCGCGTGATGCAGGCTGGCGACCCGGTATTGGCGGCGCTGGGGTATTGGGGCAGCAACAATGCGCGCGCGGGCTTCCTGGTGGAGGGCGCGGAGATGCTTCCTACGGCCATCCGTGACTACGTTGATAAGCTGGTCGCGCCCTACTTTGGCGCTATCGTGGAGTGGTACGAACACGTCGGAATTGACGTCAGCGGGGGCGAGTTGTTCGACATTATCGACCGGCGCCTGGGCGACCCTTTCTTTGGCATCAGCCTGAACCCCGGTCACCTGATCCACCTGGACGAATGGGTCAGCTCGCCCATCTACCGCGGCTCGACCCAGAGGCTGTGTTCGGGGATGGCGCTGCAAGTCGATGTCATCCCGGCGACGAACACAGCTTACCACACGACCAACATCGAGGATGGTATCGCGCTGGCCGACGAGACACTGCGCCAGGCGTTCGAGCAGAAGTACCCGGACGCCTGGGGGCGTATCCAGCAGCGCCGCGCCTTTATGCGCGACGCCCTGGGCATTCGACTCAAGCCAGAGGTATTGCCATTCTCAAACATCCCTGCCTACCTGCCTCCATTCTGGCTCTCGCCGCAGAGGGCGATGCGCGCAGTGTGACGCAAGCGGATCACCGCCCGTTTTTAGCGCTCTTGCCGTTCTTGCTATTCAACGCCGCAGACGGAATCACTCCTGGTACGTTGTGCTCGCGCAAAAGCGAGTTGAAGGTTGCCACGTCGGTATCAAGCACTTCCTGTAACTGGTGCAACTGGGCGTCGATGCGCTGGCAGAGGTCATCGAAGACATCATACGATTGTTTCGTGGGCGCGGCCTGGGCGCTGGCAACAACTGCGGCCAGTCCGGCCAGCTTGCCGTTAAGCCTGGCAGGGTAATTCAGCGTGTCCTGGCGCGTTTTGGCCTTCGACTGGATAAGCTCATCTTCGATGGCCTTCAACTTCTCTTTGGCGGACTTGCCCGCGCGGGTCAAAGCCTCCTGGATGGGTTGTTCTTGCGCGCGTTTCTGCCAGTCATCGATTTGCTGGCGCACGTTCCTGAGCGTATTGATGGCATCATGGGTCTCTGAAAGCTTGTCGCGAATCTTGAGATGCAGGGCAAGCTGCGCTTCAAGATCCTCGTTCGTTGCGCTTATACGGGGGTCTTGCTGCACCTCAAAGGTTTCGACCAACGATTGATCTCCCACGGTCAGCCGCACCTGGTAGGTACCGGGAGCCACGACCGGACCAGACATGGCGCCTTCTGATGCCACGTAGCCCTCGACCTTCCTGGGGTCGGGATAGCGCATATTCCAGACAAAGCGATTCATCCCCGCCTGCCTGGGAGCATTGGGTTCCTTTTTCTCCTGCTCCTCTTCCTCATCGGTGGGATCAGCCGCCGGTTTAGGATCAATCGCCGGTTTGCGCTCCGTCTCGCTGGTGAATGTCTTGATCTCATTGCCCTGCGCATCGAGGAAGGACAGCTTGACTTCGCCCTCCGGTTTGCTCGCAAGGGTGTAGTAGACGATTACGCCATGAGGAGGATTCTGTCCGGCGTTCAAGGGGTGCTCCACCGTTATATTTCCGGGACGCTCCTCGCGACGCGCGACAATCTGAGAATTATCTGAATCGCGGAAAAAGTTCCCGGAGAGCGCGGGGCGAGAGTAGCCATAATTGACCATAAAGCGAACGGTGGGGCGCGGCTTGAAGAGATGCATCGGTAGTTGTTGTATCTCTTCGCCGAACTGGCGCAGAGGTGAGATGTCATCCAGTATCCAGAATGAACGGCCATGCGTTGCCACCACAAGATCGCTATCTTTGACGACAAGATCGTGAATTGGCACAATGGGCAGGTTCAACTGGAGAGATTGCCAGTGCGCGCCGTCATCGAACGAGACGCGCATGCCCGTCTCGGTGCCAGCGTAGAGCAATCCTCGCCGGGCCGGGTCTTCACGTATGACGCGCGTGAAGTCGTTCTCCACGATGCCGGTGGTGATCTTCGTCCAGGTCGCGCCATAATCGCCGGTCTTGTACAGATAGGGCTGGAAGTCGTCCAATTTGTAGCGCGTGGCGGCGATATAGGCGACGGCCGGATCATGTGGCGAAGGCTCGATAATGCTGATCAGCGCCCATACCGGAAGGTCGGGAGGAGTGACGTTCTGCCATGATTGCCCGCCATCGCGCGAGATATGCACCAGCCCATCATCGGAGCCCGCCCAGAAGAGGCCGCGCGTAATGGGCGATTCGGCAAAAGCGAAGACGGTGCAATAGTACTCCGCGCCGGTGTTGTCTTTGGTTGGCGGCCCACCGGAGGCTTCCTGTTTGGAGACATCATTACGCGTGAGATCGGGGCTGATGACCTCCCAACTGCCGCCTTCGTCGGTCGAGCGAAAAACACAGTTGCCCGCAGTATACACTACGTTGGGATCGTGAGGAGAGAGCAGCGTGGGTGATGTCCACTGGAAGCGATACTTCTGATCCTTCGCGCCCCAGCCGCTTGCCAGTTCGGGCCAGACAGCGATGTTGCGTTCCTGGCGGGTGCGATGGTCGTAGCGGGTCAGGTAGCCCTGGTAATTGCCGGCATAGACGATATCAGGGTTATCAGGGCGCACTGCGATATAGCCGCTTTCGCCGCCGCCGACCTCGTAGGTCTCCTCATTGGGAATGCCCGCGACGTGCGAGCGGCTCGGCACGCACATGGTGGAATTATCCTGCTGCGCGCCATAGACGCGGTACGGGAAGCGGGTATCGGTAGTCACATGGTAAAACTCGGCTGTCGGTTGGTTGTAGACGGTGGACCAGCTTGCGCTGCCAATGAATGAGACGCACGCGCCGCCATCGTGGCCCAGGATCATGCGCTGCGGGTCGAGCGGATCGATCCACAGGGCGTGGTGATCGCCATGCGGCGCCTGCACTTCTGAGAAAGTGCGCCCGCCATCAATGGATCTCCATGCCTGCACGTTCAGCGCCCAGATGGTCTCGGCATCATGTGGATCGGCGATAATGTGCATATAGTACCAGGGACGGGCGCGTATATTGCGATCTTCACACAGGCGCTGCCAGTGCTCACCGCCATCGTCGGAACGAAAGAGGGCTCCGTCCTCGGCATCGATGATGGCCCAGACACGACCGGATTGCGCGGGCGAAACAACCACGCCAATTTTGCCAAGCATGCCCGTTGGCAGTCCGGGATTGCGCGTAATCTCCGTCCAGGTATCGCCGCCGTCCGTCGATTTGAAGAGGCCACATTCCTCGCCGCCGCTTACCAGCGTGTAGGGTTTGCGATGCGCTTCCCAGAAAGCAGCGTAGAGAATGCGGGGATTGTTGGGGTCCATTGAGAGATCAATAGCTCCGGCTTTCTCGCTGCGGAACAGGATACGCTCCCAGTTCTTACCGCCATCGGTTGTGCGAAAGACACCGCGTTCCGCGTTGGGGCCGTGCGCATGACCTAGCGCGGCCACATACACCAGGTCGGAATTGTGCGGGTGAATGCACACTTTGGCGATATTGCGAGTATCCGCCAGGCCAAGATGCGTCCAGGTTTTGCCGCCATCGGTAGAGCGATAGACGCCATCACCATGCGAGACGTTGCCGCGAATGGTTGATTCACCCATGCCGGCATAGATCACATTGGTATCAGACTGTGAGACGGCAAGCGCGCCAACGGAAGCGCGTTTGAAATAGCCATCGGAGACATTCTCCCAGATGATGCCCCCATCGGTCGTTTTCCAGACGCCACCGCCTGTCGAGCCGAAATAGAAGACTTGCGCATGGGTCGGGTCGCCAGCGACGGCCACGACACGCCCGCCGCGATATGGTCCAATACAGCGCCACTCGAGCGATTGCAGTGTGCCGGGATCAACCACTGGATTTTGATGAGATTTGCTGTTGGAGTTGCCAGGGTGTACTGAACCATTGTCATTTGTCATAACGAAATGTCCATTTCTAAGCATGCATGATGCTACAAGTATGCACGTTCCCGGCGTCCAGAGAGAACGCAGGGACTCCTACTAGTAAAGTCTACCACACGTTGCAGCAAAGGTGAGCATGATGTGTGAAGAATGTCACAAGATTCCAGTGGGCTACAGAACGGCAAGAACTCTACTGTATATGATATGCTAATTATGATACCAGGTTGCTCTGAGACGAGACAATCGTCTTTATTATATGACACGTTTGAGGCAATCATCACAAAATTATTAAAAAGTGCTTCGATAGCAAAGGGTGAATGATGCAGAAATGTAGCTATTGTGGAGCAGAACTCCCTGAAAACGCCCGCTTTTGCGGGAAATGCGGCAGTGTTCAGGAAACCATTGTGACAGACGCGGCAACCACCAGAAGCAATACACCACCGCAGCCACCGCCAGATGCTAACGATGAAGAGCGCAGTAAGATTCCTCCCTGGTCTCCGCTCTATGGCGCGGGCATGGGGGCAAGTACGCTGCCAGGAAGCGGTCAAGCATATACTCCTGGCGCGCCAGCCGTACAGGGAACGCCGCAAATTGGCGGCGTGCCACACCTGGCAGGGTCACCTACACCATTCGCAAACACGCCGCCTATGGGCAATCTTGCGCAGGGATCAATTGCGCCACCGCCACCACAAGCGCCGACCTATCCAGGCGCAAACACCTACTATCCTCACGCCGGACAGGAGCCGCCCCAGGCGTACCCGCACTATCCGCCAGAACACCGCGAGCATGGCGAACATCAGGCCCATCACGCGCAACATCTGCATCATGCTGCAACCGCGACCAAAGTTGCAGGTGGCTCAGCTATTAAAACTATTATTATTGTGGTGGCTGCCGTTGTCGTGGTTGCCGCCGGAGGGATCGGCGCCGCAGCCTACTTCCTCACGCGCCCGCAGCCGCTTATCAGCCTTACCAGCAGCTACAAGCTGGGCAGCAATTATGCGGGGGCAAGCGGTACGACCCTGCATATTAGCGGCCAGAAGTTTTCAGGCAATTCTGCGATTACTTTTCTGCTGGATGGCAGCCCCGCTCCGGGCAGTCCGAGCGCGCGCAGCGACTCGAATGGCAACTTTCAAGCTGACGTGAAGATTACTCCTGCCTGGACGGTAGGCACACATGCCCTGACAGCCAGAGATGCCAGCAACTACAGCACAAAAAACACTGTGACCGTGGTGGTTGTGCAAGCCGGTGTAGCCAACACGCCTGGTCCAAACGGAGCGCCGCCCGATGACGCCACCTTTACGTTGAACCTCACAGCTCATGGGACATACAATTCAGTAAACCAGGCGTTTACACGCAGCGAAACTCTGAACGTCACCGGTCACCCGGACCCGGCAGGTGGGACGACCTGCCAGAACGGTGACAACGGCCAGAAATTCACCGATTCTGGCGTCACGCTTGATACAAACATCCCTTACTCGGAAACCTACGCATTTACGTGCCAGGGAAGCTATAAGAGCGGCAAGATCAGCTATACGGAGACGCTCATTAGCGATGTCATTACCTACACAAACGGTTCGGGGATCAGTTGTACATTAATCGCACCGCAGGTCAACCAGTTAGTGAGTGGCAGCTATAGCAGCCAGAACGAGTTCAGCGGCACTTTTAACTATGAACCAGTCCCGCGATCCGATTTCAGGTGTACGAATGCGAACTCGTACTTCGCCTACACGGGCGGCCAGGCTACCTGGACGGGTACAGTTTCGGGATTGAAAAGCTGATATGTTGAGAAGCTGATATGTTATAATCTGTGCTAGACTGTTTCGTTTTGTTGCATTATATTCATCCGCAATCCAGCTAGACTGGTTCAGCTATGACCCTTGACGAACGCACACGCGCAGTGGCGCGAGCCTGCCCGGCGCGACACGGGCGAATGAAAGCGCTTTTTTTCGCGTTAGCGTTGTGTTTGCTCATGCTTGCCGGCGCGAGCTGCGCCCAGGCTGCGACGACGCAAGCAGGAAAGCCAGGCGCTGCGACACAACGGCACAATAGCCAGAAGCAAATCACCTACGTTGCCATCGGCGCGTCAGATACCTTTGGCATCGGCACTGAAGACCCCTACAGCGATAACTGGCCCACCGATCTTGTCTCTTTGCTAGGAGCAACAAACATTCACCTGATTAACCTGGGCATTCCTGGAATACTTATACATGACGCGCTCAGGCTGGAATTGCCCGTTGCGCTAGACGCGCATCCCGATCTTGTAACCATCTGGCTGGGAGTGAACGATGTCGCCAACGATGTGACGGTCAACAGCTTCGCAAGCGATCTTGACACGCTGCTGAGCCGGTTACAGGCCGCTGCGCCGCACGCGCGTATAGCTATTGCCAACATTCCTGACCTGACTTTACTGCCCTATTTCGCTGCTTTTGACACCCAGGCGCTGGGCCAGCAAATACATGAGTACGACGCTGCTATAGACAGTATTGTGCAGCGACATCATGTCATCCTGGTTGATCTTACACAGCAGAGCTACAATTTGCAGGCCCATCCCGAATGGATCAGCAGCGATGGGCTGCACCCGAACGATATTGGCTATCTGATGCTGGCGTCGTTATTCTACAAGGCATTACAAACGCCTCAGAAATAAATGGACGATTCATGACACCATGACACAGCTTTTTGGCATTCCGATTGATACACTGACAACCATCCTGTTAATAACTACGGCAATTATCATCGGTGGCACGTTGCTGCTGGCCGTCACCAACGCTATTTTCTTCAAGATTGGCGTGCGCAACATTCCACGACGCCGAGCGCAAATGCTTTTAATCGTCTTCGCGCTCATGCTATCGACCACACTGCTCACCGGTGTGCTGACAACAGGAGATGTGATTACAGCGACCGCGCAGACCGTGGCAGTCTATAACCTGGGCAGCGTAGATCAGACGATAACCGGCGGTTACTTCGACGACTATGTCTACTACCGCACAATCTCACACGCGCGCAGCGATCCCGACATCAAAGCGGTCGCGGGCGCGCTGGTCGAAAATAACCTGCTGGTGGCCGATATTACCTCGCGCCAGGTTCGTTCGAAGGTGACGGCGCTGGCCATTATCCCCGGCAGCGAGCAGGGGTTTGGCGGCATGCAGGGCGATAACGGCAAGGGACATTATACCATTGCCGAACTCGCGTTGAACGAAGTCTATCTCAATCACGAGTCGGCGCAGTTGCTCAATGCGCACGCGGGCGATACGCTCTACCTCTACTCGCAGCGCTGGCCCGGACGGCGCTATGAAGTGTTTGTGAGCGCTGTGCTGGCTGATGGCGGGCTGATCGGCCAGACGCCATACATCCTGGCCCAGAACAAGACATTTCTGCAGATCGAAGGGCTGCGCGACGCCATTTCAGAAGTATACATTGCGCAGCGCAGCGATGCCGATGTAAACGGCGTTGATATCTCTGAAAAAGTCAAGCATGACCTGCAGCGATGGATTCCTGCCGGCCTGCATGTGAATGAAGTCAAGGAACAGGGCGTGCAGTTGTCACAGTTAGCGGACGATATTTTCTCGCGCATTTTTGACCTCTTCGCGCTCTTCGCGCTGGCTATTGGTCTGCTGTTGATCTTCCTGATTTTCGTTTTGCTGGCGGCTGAACGCCGCGCTGAGATGGGTATGGCGCGGGCTATCGGCGTGCAAAGGCGACACCTCGTGCTTATGTATCTCTTCGAGGGAACGGTGTATGACCTGATCTCCTCGTTCATCGGACTGCTGATCGGCGCGGGCGCGGGCGTGTTGCTGGTGTTCTTCCTGGGTCCCATCCTGGCGCGTCTCAATTTCCCCCTCAAATTCGCTTTCCAGCCGCACAGCCTGGTGATCGCCTATTGCCTGGGGGTTATCTTCACCTTTTTATCGGTTGGCGTCTCGGCCTGGCTCGTCAGCCGCATGACGGTCGTGGATGCTTTACGCAACCTGCCGGAGTCCGAACGACCCGGTCTGTCGCTGCTTGAATTGTTCAGACAAATGTGGATGTTACTGAAACCCGCGGGAAATTTGCAGCGCATGCTCTTCGAGCAGTTGCCTGATACTTTCATCGGGGTAATTGCTACGCTCTCGCGCCTCGGCATCGTACCCTTGCTGGCCGGTTATGCGCTGATGCGCGTTGGGCTGGCTAAAATGCAGATCGTGCCTTTCTCGCTGGGACTTTCATTGATAGCGATCGGCGCGGGTTTGCTGCTGAAAGCGGCGGCGGACTGGCTGCTCAAACTGGGGAAACGACAGTGGAAAAAGGGAACGCAGCGCATAATGGCCGCGGTGGTCGGGCTGACCATTGTGGCCTACTGGGCATTGCCATTTGATGCGCTGGCGCGCCTGGGTTTGCCGCGCTTCCAGGGCGGAGTCGAGGTTTTCTTTGTGGCAGCCGCGATGATGGTGCTGGGAGTGGTATGGGCGCTGCTTTCCAACGCGGAACTAATGCTCAAACCCTTGATTGCGCTATTCGCGCGGCTGCCAGGAGTGCAATTCATGACGCGGCTGGCCTCGGCCTATCCCCTGCACCATCGCTTCCGCACCGGTCTGAGTGTTGTAATGTTCAGCCTGGTCATTTTTGCTATGACGGTGATGGCGGTGATTACCAATGCCATGCTGAATAACTATACCAATATCGACTTTCAGACTGGCGGTTACGATATCCAGGCGGTGGCCTATTTCAAAGGCATTCCCGATATGCGTGCCGCGCTGCAAAGTCACGGCATCAATCCCAACGATTTTTCAGCCATTGGCGTGCAGGTGACAACGGCGGTGGGGATTATCCAGCCCGACGCGCAGTTTCCAGCATGGCATATCTACCCCGCGCAGGTGGTAAGCGGCGGATTCTTGCAGGGATATGGGCTGCACCTGACGGCGCGCGCGCAGGGTTTTAACAGCGACAGCGCGGTATGGCAGGCATTACAAACCCATCCTAACTACGCGTTGATCGATAACACGGCGCTTCCCTATCCACCCAATAGCCCGCCGCCCGTGTATGATCCGAACTCTCCATCCGCCAGCAGCGCGGGCGCGCCGAATACTCCGCCCGGTTTCGATCAGTACTTTACCTACACGACCAGCGGCATCTACCAGGGCGATACGACCTTCGCGCCAACACCGGTATGGGTGGCGGGTTTCCAGACAAGTGATGTCCTGGCATCTGACGTCCTGACGACTAACCCCCAGATAGCTATTGCCCAGACAACCAACGCTATGAAATTGACTATCATCGGCGTGGTGGATAACAGCGACAGCGCGCACTTCGGCCTGTACATTTCGCAGGCGGCCTATCACAACTTTCAGGTTGATCCAGCGCAGCCTGAATCACAGACCTATTACTTCAAAGTCGCGCCCGGCCAGGATAAACGCGCATTGTCCCTGGCGCTCGGCTCGGCATTCCTCGACAATGGGCTGGAAACGACGGTGCTGGAAGATGCGATCTTGTCGGTGCGCGGACCGCGCATCCTGCTCAGTAACGTGCTGCTGGGAGTGGTTGGACTCACGCTGCTGCTGGGCATTGCGGCGCTGGCGATAACAGGCACGCGCGCGGTAATCGAGCGCCGCCAGCAAATCGGCATGCTGCGCGCGCTTGGCTGCAGCCGTCGCCTGATACAGGGAGCATTCCTCAGCGAGTCTTTTTTCGTAGGCTGTGCGGGCAGTTTGCTGGGAGTTATTCTTGGCCTGATTCTATCCAAAAACATCTTCGCGGTGGACTTCTTCGAGCAATTTCACACAGGTTTGATCTTTTCCATCCCCTGGAGCGAACTGGGCCTGGTCGTGGGGATTGCGCTGCTGGCCTCGCTGCTGGCGGCCCTGTTGCCCGCGTGGCAAGCGGGGAGGGTGACACCGACGGAGGCGCTGCGATCGTGAGCTTTCAGGGCGACCGCAAGGGTTGCCCCTACCCTGTACACAGCCAGACCTTACAATTTGCTACTGCCCAATATCTCCAAAATAGAGTATACTCTGTAACGTAGCAGGTCGGTGAAAGAAACGCGACGGAGTGGGGTGGAGGCAGGAAGTAGATGCAGCGAAAAACGCGCTATCACAGGATTCAATTGCTGGCCTATGACCTTTTTGAAGCGCCGCGTTGGAGCTTGCCGCCTGCCAGCCCTGGCCCCACACCCTTAGCCCTGGCTGTGAGGCCGCGCCCGCCTAAGTATGTGCCGAGGAAGATACACCTGGTGCCTGTAAATAATACATTGAAGACCAGGAGGCAAAATTCATGAAGTGTGTTATCTGCCAATATGGAGAAACTGAATTAGGAACTACAACGGTCGCGCTTACTAGAGATGAGACGACCATTGTCATCCGTGTGTTCCGGCCCAAATCTGTACGACCTGTGACGAGGAATATGTGGATGCAGCAACGGGCAAGCGACTTTCTCAGATTGCAGAAATAGCCGTGAATGAAGGTGTACAAGTAGATGTACGGCGCTATCAAGCCGCATAGCTTACTCAAGCTCACTACAGGATATCGGACGCGATAAATTGCGTCCCTACGAAAGTTATATACCTCATGTCGAGTTCACACACACCGATCATCCAGGCGCGCAACGTCAAGAAGATATACCGCAGCGGGCAGCTGCGCGTTGAGGCGCTGCGCAGTATAGATATGGAAGTTGCCGGGGGCGAGATGGTGGCTATTATGGGGCCGAGCGGGTGTGGCAAGACGACGCTGCTCAATTGTCTCGCCGGGCTAGATACCATCGATGAGGGCGACATCTTTATACAGGGGGATAATCTGCGCGATCTGACGGATAACCAGCGCACAACTTATCGCGCGCGGCACATGGGGTTTATTTTCCAGGACTTCAACCTCTTGCCGATGCTCAACGCGGTTGAGAATGTGGAGCTGCCGATGCTGGTCTCCAGAGTTTCGGGCAGGAAGGCGCGCAAACGGGCGTTGGACTTGTTGCAGCGAGTGGGGCTGATTGATCGCGCGAAACATCGCCCGGCGGAGCTTTCGGGCGGACAGCGCCAGCGCGTAGCCATCGCGCGCGCGCTGACCAATGACCCCGCCATCGTGTGGGCCGACGAGCCGACGGGCAATCTGGATAGCGAAGCCGCCGATGATATTATGGAACTGCTGTGCCGCTTTAATCGCGAGTTTGGGCAGACGCTGGTTGTGGTGACGCACTCGCTGGAAGTGGGTCAGCGCGCCAACCGCATTATTCGCATGCGCGATGGGAACATTGTGGGCGATGAAGAGATGAGCGCTCAATCCATGCGCAACGATGCTTGAATAGCCCTCCTTTAGAACTTATATAGAACCCATTGGACATCTGCTGCGTATTATGTAGAGGAAGATTAATGAGGCAATTTATAGGAGGCAACTTTTGAAATCATATAATACAAAGCAGCAACAACAATATTCTTCTGCTTACGACAATAGCCAGGCGCCGCTCACGAACTTCAGAGGTAGGCGCGCTCGTCCAAAACGTCTTGATATCTTCTTTCACCTGAAAAAGACAGTAAAACTAATTGGCGCGTTGATAAACGATTGGCGTATTCCCCTGTGGAGAAAAGCGCTCTTTTTTGGCTCTATGGGCGCTCTGCTGCTTATCCTGCTGTTTCCTGATGCGCTGGGTGAGGCTTTTATGAGTACGGTGCTGCCCCTGGCGGGAACGGTGCTTGGCATCCCCATCGACGCGGGTTTCGACTGGGTAGCATTCGCGATGGCGGTCGTGTCATTGTTACGGTTCTTCCCCGCTGATCTCGTTACTGAGCATTACAGGCAGGTGTTCCAGAAATGACCTGCAACGGGCGGGCGACCCCTTGTAGTCGCCCCTAATGAACATTAACGGCCAGGATCGGTAGTGATCTGTCATTCTGAGCGCAGCGAAGCATCTCACTTGTTACACAGAGATGCTTCGCTGCGCTCAGAATGACATTCCCGACTTTGATTGGTAATGTTCATCAGATATGACATCACAGTCTAGTGCGCCAGCTCGTAGCCCTTCGATTCCGAACCCACGAGGGCGCGCACCACGTCCTTGATGTGGGACGGGGTGAGGCCGTAGAGTTCCTTGAGAATGGAGGGCGCGCCGTGTTCGATCAGGCGGTCGGGGTAGCCGATTACGCGGATATCGACTTCGTGGAGCAGGCCGTGCGCCTCTAAGAACTCCATTACGGCGCTGCCGAAACCACCGGCTGCCATGTGATCCTCGACGGTGACAATGCGGCGCACCGTCTTCGCAAGACGCAGAAGCAGTTCTTCATCGAGCGGCTTGGCCCAGCGGGCATTCACTACCGCTGCATGTATACCGTTTTCGACCAGTTCCTGAGCGGCCTGTTGCGCTTGTTCGACGGCAGTGCCGTAGGCCAGGATCACACAGTCCTGCTGCTCTACTTCTTCGAAAGTGGTGGGGCTGACCAGTTCGGCTTTGCCAATCTCGATTTTGTGCAGTTCCGCGTCCAATGGAACGCCGAGGGCTTTGCCGCGTGGATAGCGCAGGCTGACCGGCCCGTCCATATAGATGGCGGTGTAGAGCATGTGGCGCAGCTCGTTCTCGTCTTTGGGGGCCATAACCTTCATGTTGGGCAGCATGCGCATGAAGCCGATGTCGAAGACGCCGTGCTGCGTCGGACCATCCTCGCCGACCACGCCGGCGCGGTCCATGGCGAAGACGACGTGCAGATTTTGCATACAGATGTCGTGAATCACCTGGTCGAAGGCGCGCTGGATAAAGGTGGAGTAGATGGCTACCACCGGACGCAGCCCGCCAACGGCCAGCCCACCGGCGAATGTGACAGCGTGCTGCTCGGCAATTCCCACATCGAAGTAGCGTTCGGGCAAACGCTGGTGCATCTTCTTCAGACCGGTACCCTCGGCCATAGCTGCCGTGATACCCACGATGCTTTGATCTTTTTCGGCGATGTCGACCAGGGTGTTGGCGAAGATTTCCGTATAGGTCGGGGGATCGCCAGCGTTTTTCTTGATGACACCGGTTTCATAGTCAAAGGCGCCAGGACCATGCCACTTGGTCGAATCGTTCTCGGCGAACTCCCAGCCTTTGCCTTTTCTGGTGATAACCTGCACGATGACCGGGCCATCTATCCTCTTGATGTTCTCGAAGACATCCAGCAGCAGGGGGAGATCATGCCCATCGAATGGACCAAAGAACTTGAAACCCAGTTCCTCGAAGATTAGCCCGCTCTTGCTATGCATCACAAAGTTCTTGAAGCTCATCTCGGCGCGGCCAGCCGCTTCACGCGCCTTATCTCCGACAACAGGGAGCATATTGATGGAGCCCTTTGCCATTTCACGCAGGCGGCGATAACTGGGCGAAGTCTCCACGTGACGAGCTTTGCTCAAATAGTGATGCAAAGCGCCAACGTTATCCGAGATAGATTTTTCATTGTCATTTAGAACAATAACCAGATTTTTCTTCAAGCTGCCCGCGTTATTGATGGCTTCAAGCGCCATGCCGCCGGTCAACGCGCCATCGCCGATGATAGCTACGACCTTGAAGTTCTTTCCTTGCAGGTCTCGCGCTACCGCCAGGCCAAGCGCAGCCGAGATTGATGTGCTGGCATGGCTCGCGCCAAAGACATCGTAGGGACTCTCTTCGCGCCGCAGGTAGCCAGAAAGCCCTCCAAACTGGCGAATGGTATGAAAGCGCTCGCGCCGCCCGGTCAATAATTTATGTACATACGCCTGGTGTCCAATATCCCAGACCAGCAAATCGTCAGGTGTATCGAAGATGTAGTGCAAAGCCATCGTCAACTCGACGACACCGAGGTTGGGAGCCAGGTGTCCGCCCTTCACCGAAACCTTTTCGATGATCTCACGCCGAATTTCTTCGGCCAACTCCCGCAATTGTTCGGGTTTCAATTCCCGCAGTTGCGCCGGGCCATCAATCGTGTCGAGAATTCTTGTCAATTCATCCTCCAATCGTAGGAACACCTGAATCTGGCCAGGGTCCTCTATTATGATTACGCTTTCCACAAACCAATGGTTCTTATAATAGCTGTTCTTCAGGATAAGACGTTGCAATGTGGTACAGTGGCTTTATGGTATCATTCATTTAGTATTATAGAGTTTGTTATGCAAGCTCGCAAACACTGCAAACAGAAAATTCATGCACATGGGGGCTTGACAATGCTTGCGGCAGCATTCCAGGCGGTTTCACCCTACTTGGGAGGCATCTTGACAGGTATGCAGTTTCTTCATATGATGGGCGCATAGATATCACCATTCGTATAGTGGTATAGCATGAGATTCTGGTAGGGTTATGATTGAAACTGAGAAGACCGCTTCTTCGATCGTGCAGCCCTACAGTTAAAGGTGGAGAATGACAAAGAAAGACGAGAAAGACCCAGAACGGCCACATTACTATTCTCAATTCTGGCTGGATGTGGCTGCCGGACGCAGAGTGATCGGCGCTCCAAAACCCGAAGAGGGAGCGGACCTGGAAGCCGATCTAGAAGCTGATCTGCCAGAGCCCACCCCTAT